>JBDHXS010000292.1:0-8339 GCA_039810845.1 Runella sp.
TTTTTTATTAGGTTTGAATTACACCAACATTGAAAGGTTTTGAAATAGGGGCGTGGTTGGCGGCTTCGATACCCGCAGAAATAATACGGCGTGTGTCAAGAGGATTAATAATGCCATCGGTCCAAAGGTGTGCTGCTGCGTAGTAAGGTGATAGTTGTTCGTTATATCGGTGTGTAATTTCGCTCAAAAGCTCTTTTTCCACTTCAGGTGCAATCGTTTGCCCTTTAGCTTTGAGCGTTGCTACTTGAATTTGTAATAACGTTTTTGCAGCCGAAGCACCACTCATGACAGCCAATTGGGCGGTCGGCCAAGCATAAATCAGTCTTGGGTCATACGCTTTTCCACACATAGCGTAGTTGCCTGCACCGTATGAATTACCTATGATAAAGGTAAACTTTGGAACTACAGAATTGGCAACGGCATTCACCATCTTTGCCCCATCTTTGATGATTCCACCTTGTTCGGAGCGGCTTCCTACCATAAAGCCTGTTACATCATGCAAAAACACCAACGGAATCTTTTTTTGGTTACAATTCATGATGAAGCGAGTGGCTTTATCGGCCGAATCTGAATAAATCACACCGCCCATTTGCATTTCAGTAGCAGCGCCGCTTCCTTTTTTTGCCTTAACCATCTTTCGTTGGTTTGCTACAATACCTACTGCCCATCCATCCACACGTGCGTAGCCACAGAGTAATGTTTGCCCATATAGTTTTTTATATTCTTCAAAATCAGAGTTATCTACTATCCTCTCAATGATTTCGCGCATATCGTAAGGTTTATTACGGTCAGCAGGAAGAATATCGAAAATTTCATCAGGGTTTTTAGTGGGTAAAGTAGGGACAATTCGGTTGAAACCAGCGGTTTGATTATGCCCAGTTTTATCAAAAATTCGTTTGATAGCATCTAAGCAAGAGATGTCGTCAGGGTATTTATTGTCTGTCACTCCCGAAATTTCGCAATGAGTAGAAGCTCCCCCCAGTGTTTCGGCATCTATATCTTCACCAATAGAAGCTTTAACCAGATACGGACCTGCTAAGAAAATAGAGCCTGTTCCTTCTACAATTAAAGCTTCGTCAGACATGATTGGCAAGTAAGCACCTCCTGCTACGCAACTGCCCATAATAGCAGATACTTGTAGAATACCCATAGAAGACATCATGGCATTGTTGCGAAAAATTCGGCCAAAATGTTCTTTGTCAGCAAATACATCTGCTTGAAGAGGAAGATAAATTCCAGCACTGTCAACCAGATATATAATAGGTAGGTGATTTTCGATGGCTATTTCTTGCGCACGAAGATTTTTCTTGGCCGTAATCGGAAACCAAGCGCCTGCTTTGACCGTAGCGTCATTGGCCACAATTACACATTGCCGACCAGAAACTTTTCCGATTCCTATCACAACACCACCAGAAGGACATCCTCCTTCTTCTGCATACATTTCATTGCCTACAAAAGCACCGATTTCTACAAATTCTTCTTTAGTGTCAATTAAGTAATTAATTCGCTCGCGGGCAGTCAATTTGCCCTTGGCTTTATGCTTTTCAATATTTTTAAGTCCACCTCCAAGTTTGACTTGCTCATATCGCTGTTGAAGTTGGTCTAACAGTTGCTGATGAAATTCACGATTTGTCATAATTTGATGAAGATTTTTTGATACCAGTAGAAGTGTTTTGGGGAATATAACTAAAACAAGAGCTACTTAGGTAGTTTTTCAAGCATTTCTTTTAGGGTTTTATACAATATTGGAGCAGTATCGGGGCCAGCGGAATTTACTTCTCCATAATGGGCCTTGGGCGAATTGTATAGATAAGGTGCTTCTTTATCCCATTCAGATTTAGGAATGATATATCCTAATTCATCATTGGCCAAACCTAAAACAAATTTATATTTGCCTGGCATCAAGCTGCGCAGAGGCGGGGTTTCAACAACCTTTGCCAATTTAAAGTCAGCTTCTTTTGGAGTTTCTATCCCACCATTAGCAATTTCAGGGTAAAGTTCTCCAGGGATAGTAATAAAACATACCTCACCAATACTCAAAGCAGCTGCTTCGGTTCGGAAATGTCCCCAACTACTATATCCGCTATCTATAATTCCTAATGCAACTCCCAAACGAAACAAAGTATTTCTTACGGGCATTTCAAAAGTTTTGGCTAATAGATTTATCCCCCCTCTTACAGGCTCAGATTTCTCTAACGCATTTAGAGCCAGTAGAGCCAAGGTAGTTCCTTGGGCATTTGCCTTCTCAAAAGTTGCTCCTTCATAATAAATGTCTTTAAATGGGTCTTTTATTTTTACAGTTGGGCGAGTGGTCATCAGCCCACCTACGCAACCAGAAGCATAGAGAACAACACCACCTATCCCTTTTTTCATCAACTTTTTATCATTATATATCCCTTTTTCAATGCCCTCGCGGACATAATGCGGGAAATCAGAAGTAATCAATGTATTCTTGCTCCAAAGTGTTTCAGGATGATTTCCCCAAACTACAAACGCCCCCAGTGCAGAATCAGATTTAGCATCATTAGCTTGGAGAATATATAGGCCATTATCTTTTATGATTGGTTTGCGCGTATCTATATTAAGTGAGTCAGCACCTGTTAAGTCTTGTGCTACGCTAAGATTGGCCGTTTTTAGATTTTTTACAGCGATTTCGATAGACTCAACAATTTTATTTTCGACCCATTTCTCATAAATAGGATTTACGCCCCTCTTTAAAAAACTGTCACCCCATAGTCCTAACATGTCAGGAGCTTCATGGTTATGGGTACTACATATTATAGTATAGGTAATACCGAATTCATCTGCGAGTTTTTTGCGGATGTTTATTACATTGTTATGAGAAAATCCAATTAAATCAAGGGATACCAATGCCAGCCTTGTCTGGCCATCATCTAATACCATTGCTCTTGCCCATAAATGATCATGAACCCCGCTGGCAGCGCGTTTTTTCCCAAACCCGGCCAACCAATAGGTGTCAAATTTTTCATTGCCATTTTTGTCTTCAAAAGTATCACCGTCCTCCTTATTATAGGCAGCGTCATTGTTTTTGTCATTCCATTTCTCCAAAATCTCCGGTGTAATCTTTAGAGCTGCAAAACCTGCTTTATAAACAACAGTTTCTTTGGAGACTTTGATATCTAAATTAAGCGAATAATCGGCGTGACGATCACGACCATTATAGAAGGCAAAAATGCCCAATAAGATAATAGCTACTACAACTGCCAGCCCAAAGGCCGTCCATTTGATTTTTCTCATATCCGATATCAATATCCAATGGTGAATAACAAATAAAGTATAAAAATTTATTAATCAGGCAGTTTCATCAACATATTTATTAAGAGGTGTGCTGAGTTATAGGCGGCTATTTTTTTGAAATTATCAATGTATTCTCGTGCCTTACTATCGGCTTTGTCACTCATACTTCTTATGATTAAACAAGGTACTTGCTGTTGCCAACAGATTTGAGCCACTGCAGCACCTTCCATTTCTGTGGCATCTGCGTTGAATTTTGTGCGAAGTTCGTTCACTTTTGTTTCTGATGTAACCAGTAAATCTCCTGTAACTATCGTACCTATTAAGATATAAGGGTGTTTTGTTTGATTGCCCATGCTTTTAAAAGCGGTAATTTGAGTAGCCGATTGCGCTGAAACTAACAGTAAAGAATCTGCTGGGAAAAATAAAGGATTTAAGTCACGGCTAATAGGATTTCGGGTACTTCTGGTAAAGATACTGTCATTTGTGACTTGCCCATAATCATACTGAAGGGTTTTTTGTCCAATAACAATATCTCCTGGATTTAAGTCAGGATGTAAACCTCCAGCAATACCCGTAAAAATAACTCGCTTTGGGCGAAACTTCTGTAATAAAAAAGCAGTAGTCATAGTTGCATTGACTTTGCCGACTCCTGTTTTTACTATAACGACTCTATGGGTGCCAATTTTTCCTTTGTAAAATGTCAGTCCGTGAATGATTTTTGTCTTTGGATGCTGTAATGACAGACGCAACAATTCAATCTCTTCATCAAGTGCGCCTAATAAGGCAGTAGTTGATTTTGGATGATAAATTTGTGAAAAACCAGAGAGGGTTATACTCCAAGTAAATAGAAATATCAGTTTCCAATGTAAAAAAGACGTAGATAACATTCCTAAAAGGGTTAATAAATACTTATTTGACGCAAATTTGCACAAAATCATATTGTTGATTCTGCTATTTTTGTAATTCCTTATTAACCCACTTTGACATACAATGAAAGATACTGCTGAAAGAAAACGCATACATGCGCGTGCCGACAATAAAGGTTGGAAAAAATGGGGGCCGTACTTAGCGGAACGCCAATGGGGTACTGTTCGTGAAGATTATAGCTATTGGGGAGATTCATGGGGTTTTATTTCTCACGAGTTAGCACGTTCATATGCCTATCGTTGGGGTGAAGATGGTATTGGTGGAATTTCAGACAATAAAGGCCATATCTGTTTAGCATTCTCTTTTTGGAACCATCAAGACCCAATTATCAAAGAGCGGCTTTATGGTGTTACGGGGCCAGAAGGCAATCATGGCGAAGACGTGAAGGAGTTGTATTATTATTTAGATAGTACACCTACTCATTCATACATGAAAATGCTGTATAAGTATCCACAAATTGCTTTTCCTTATGCGAAGTTAGCTGACGAAAATCGCAAAAGAAATCGCCTCCAGCCTGAGTATGAAATTGTAGATACAGGTATTTTTAGTAATAACCGTTACTTTGATATTTTTATTGAATACGCTAAGGCCGATGAAAACGACCTTCTTATTAAGATTACCGCCCATAATCGCTATACTAAAGATGCCCCACTGACCCTCTTACCTACCCTATGGTTTCGTAATACGTGGTCTTGGGGATATGATCAATTTAATTATAAACCAATTCTGAATGGTATTGCAAATCGTCAGATAGAAATTAATCACCGCTTGTTAGGAAAATATAAACTGTATTTTGAAGGTGCTGATGAGCTACTTTTTTGCGAAAATGAGACAAATATTGAGCGTATTTTTAGTGCACCCAATGCCTCACCTTACGTCAAGGATGGGATCAATAATTATATTATTACCAATAAAAAACAATATGTCAATCCTAATCACATAGGATCTAAAGCGGCAGGTCATTACAAGAGGATAGTACCTGCTGGAGAGAGTGTGACTATTCGTTTACGTTTTTCAAATCAAGCACATATCGCCAATCCATTTATTGATTTTGAGGAAATTTTCAAATTAAGAAAAGAAGAGGCCGATGAGTTTTACGATGATTTACAACAAAATGTAACCAATCCAGAGTTACGTACTATTCAGCGGCAAGCATTTGCGGGGATGTTGTGGAATAAGCAGTTCTTTTATTATAATGTAAACGAATGGCTCAAAGGCGATCCCAAAATGCCTTTTGAGTTTAAAGGTCGTGCTTATCCTCGTAATCGTACATGGAAACACATGTACACAGCTAATATCCTTTCTATGCCAGACAAATGGGAATATCCATGGTTTGCTGCTTGGGATTTGGCTTTTCATACGGTCACACTGGCGCGTTTAGATCCTTATTTTGCCAAAAGGCAATTGGCGGTTGTTTTACGAGAATATTATATGCACCCCAACGGGCAATTGCCTGCTTATGAGTGGAATTTCTCTGATGTTAACCCACCTGTACATGCGTGGGCGACTTGGAAAGTATATGAAATAGACCGTGAAATGAACGGTCAGGGAGATGTGGCTTTTCTGGAACGAATTTTCCATAAACTACTTCTCAATTTTACATGGTGGGTCAATCGAAAAGACGCAGAAGGTAATAACGTCTTTTCTGGAGGGTTTTTAGGGCTGGATAATATTGGGGTTTTTGATAGAAGTGCAGAATTACCGACAGGTGGTTACTTGGAACAAGCTGATGGAACTGGCTGGATGGCAATGTACACCCTCAATATGCTTCGTATTGCCTGCGAGATTTCTTTGGTACGGCCAGCGTACCAAGATATGGCATCCAAGTTTTTTGAACACTTCCTGCATATTGCAGCAGCTATGAAATCACTCGGAGACCATAAAATTAGTCTTTGGGATGAAGAGGATCAGTTTTACTATGATGTACTTCATGCTCCTGATGGAAAAAGTATGTTGCTTAAAGTTCGTTCAATGGTAGGATTAATACCTCTTTTTGCAGTCGAAATCTTGGATGAAGAATTGCTTTCTAAGTTACCAGATTTTAAACGCCGTATAGAATGGGTACTGACCAATCGGCCAGATTTGGCTTCTCTCATTTCTCGCTGGCACGAACCTGGAAAAGGAGAATCACATTTATTAGCATTATTGCGTGGTCACCGAATGAAAATGTTGCTAAAACGAATGTTTGATGAAACAGAATTCTTGTCTGATTATGGTATTCGGGCTCTATCCAAATATCACGATAGGCATCCTTATGAGTTTTTTGTTAATGGAGAAGTGCTCAGAGTTAAATATACACCTGCAGAATCAGATAGTAGTATTTTTGGAGGAAATTCCAATTGGCGTGGTCCAATCTGGTTTCCTCTCAATTTTTTGATAGTTGATTCCCTTTTAAAATTCTACAACTATTATGGAGATGATTACGAAATAGAGTATCCAACAAACTCAGGAAACGTAATGACTGTTCGAGAAGCGGCTGTTTGTGTAGCAGAGAGGCTCATTAATATATTTCGCCGAGATTCTAAAGGTAATATTCCCGTATATAACTCATATAAACTTTTACAAGAAGATCCACACTTTAAAGACCTATATTTATTTTATGAGTACTTTAATGGAGATACTGGAGATGGTTTGGGAGCGGCGCACCAAACAGGATGGACTGGCCTTGTTGCTGATTTGATTGAACAGACTTCTGTACACAAAATCAAGTTTGGAGCTATTGCCCAAATCGCAGAGACAAATGAGGGATAATTTAACTATACTGATGAATACCAAAAGCTCTGTTATTGGTCAGTATAGTTACGGTTCTGAATTATTTGGTATTTTTACAGGTTCTACAAGCTAAGTAATTGTTCAAAATTAGTTTTTATTCCCTAATTAGGTCTAATTATGTAATAATGTCTATTTTACAATTAACAAACTGTTATTTATCAACTTATCAGTCCTGTAACTATAAATAAGACCAATGGAAGAGGTAGATGCGCATTTAGACCGTGATTGGGAGCAGCTTTTGAGTATTTTAGAGCAAACAATTGGAAAAAGACCTTCAGATTTAAATAGTGTATTATTTTTAATAGGAGTGCAAGAATTGGGGAAAGGGCCGATTCCCTTTAATAAGGAGCAGAAACAGGACTTAATGCACATTGCGACCTGTAAAGTGCTTAGCCTTTCTGGTTTTTATCAATTGGAAGGGTTGGATAAAGATGGATGGCCTCATTGGCGATTGATTGAAAAGCTGCCACATTTTACCTTGATAACTCAAGAATCCTTATTGAAAATCCATGTCATTCGATATTTTAAAGAAGAAGCCAAGATTTTTTAATTCATAACCTATTTAATTTTCCGTCTATTGAGATAAGAGTGAAATTGTTTTTTCAAAACGAAAGTCATAAACTATTGACTTTCGTGCAAAAGTTTTTACTTTTGCACCCCAAATTGAAAAAAGAGGTGCTATAAAAGTAAAATAAAGATCTAAAGAACATTTTGAAACAAAAAAAATCAAAAAAATATTTGGAAATAAGATTTAAAAATCAGACCTTTGCAACCCCAAACAATGAAGAAGGGAAAGTGAAGAGAGTTTTCCGAAGAAAATTTTGAGAAATAAAAAAAATCAAAAAAATATTTGGAAATAAGATTTAAAAATCAGACCTTTGCAACCCCAAACAATGAGGAAGGGAAAGTGAAGAGAATTTTCCGAAGAAAATTTTGAGAAATAAAAAAAATCAAAAAAATATTTGGAAATAAGATTTAAAAATCAGACCTTTGCAACCCCAAACAATGAGGAAGGGAAAGCTAAAAATTAAAAATTTAGCACAAGGTTTAGAAAAGTTCTAAACATTAAGTTCTTTGACAGGTTGGTGAGAAAATACGACAAAGCGTGTAACAGTACAATTAAATGACTTTTATAGTCAATTTCAAACATTTACGATGGAGAGTTTGATCCTGGCTCAGGATGAACGCTAGCGGCAGGCTTAATACATGCAAGGCGAGGGGTTGGAAACAACACCGTCGTACGGGTGCGTAACGCGTATGCAACCTACCTATCACAGGGGGATAGCCTTTGGAAACAGGGATTAATACCGCATAAAGCAGGGGCTTGGCATCAAGATACTGCTAAAGATTTATCGGTGATAGATGGGCATGCGTCTGATTAG
>JBDHXS010000293.1:0-8338 GCA_039810845.1 Runella sp.
TGATTGAAGAATTTCTACCTGATGAAATGGCCATTGAAGACCCATTTTATGGTAAAAACCCTCAATCCATGCTCAAATTGGGAAGAGCACAGGGAGTGGCCATGGCCGCAGCCCTCAACCGCAGCATTCCGATTGTGGAATATTCACCCAAAACAGTAAAAATGTCGGTAACAGGTAGTGGAAGTGCCAGCAAAGAACAAGTAGCTTATATGCTGCAAAGTATTCTCAAACAAGAACTTCAACCCGAATACTTGGATGCAACCGATGCAGTAGCGATTGCGATTTGTCACCATTACCACGCCAATGCCCTTCCGTCGTCAGCAGCTAAAAAGAAGGGTGCTAAAAAAGGCGCTTGGTCAGCATTCGTAAGCGAAAATCCGAATCGGGTGAAATAAGATTTCCAGAAGTTGATAGTGGTACAATGCCTTTAAGTTGTCTTAGAGATAGTTTGAAAAAAATCATACGCTGACTATTTTTGCAAATAAGAAACCCTTTATCTTTTAGAAAAGCTCGTATTGTTGAAATTTACAGCCCAAATAACGTTTATCCTCGCCACTATCGCTGCTTCTTGTGCTTTGCATGCGCAAGAAGTGCGTATTCAAGTGCTGCAACAGGGTAAAACTTTCAAAGATTCTTCCTATTATGATATTATTCCAGTAGAGAACCACTTTTGGATTGGTGGTAAATACGGCACACTTAAATCCAGCGACGCGCAAGGAAATCTTACCGATATTCCTTACCCCAACCAGCACGTTGATATTTATAAAATAGACCGTTTCGATGCTCAAAACTTAATTGCTTGTGCCGATAAAGGGATTATTTATAAACATAATTTGAGGTCACGAACTTGGGAAATCGTCAAAGTCAAGGGCTACGAGAAAGCTTGTTTTTACAATATGGCAGTGGTTAATGACTCTACGGCCTTTATTTGTGGAAGAAATTCGGCCATTGCTCATTCTCAAAAAACGATTCCTAAAGGCTTTATTCTCAAAACCATAGACCGAGGCCGAACGTGGAAGAAAGTGTATAGCAATGCTTTTAGAATGGTATGGTGTGTCAAGTACAACCCTCACAACCGGCAAGTGTATGCGCTCATGTACACCCCCAATCGCACACACCTGTATTCATGGGCGAAAGAACGTTGGCAAAAAATACAAAAAGTCGGGAACAGTATTTTTCACGAAATTCAATTTGAGAATGCCAACGATTACGTAGCCACGGGTGGTTGGATTGGCAAAAAAGGGCGCATTCACCACAATACCCAAAAACTGGAAATCAGCCAATCAGGATTGATTTGGGGACGAGTTTCTAATGAAAAATATGAACTTTACACCGCTTGCGATGGGCAAGTCGTATTGGGCGATAAGTCAGGGAATTACAAACGGTTTGGGGTAAAATTGAATGACAAATTCAGCATTTACGAAGCTATTTTTACTTCCGAAAACACTGCTCTTGCTATCGGTAGTGCCAAAACATTACTTCGCATTACGATTCATAACTCCGCTATATCGGCTGAGGGAGAATAACTGGTTTTACTTCATTTTCAAATACTTTTGGAATACCTCCGCTACCAAAGCCGTGGTGTAAGCATCTGAAGTAAAGTAGAGTACGTTTCTTACCACTGTTCCCCCCGAAAAAAACACGCCTCCTATCCAATACGTCTGGTTACCCTGGATTTGTTTTTGACTTTCAATAAAAGCCACTGTTGGGTCTATCATTTCTTGAGATACCTCAAGTCCAACTGCGCGAAAATCCAACAAGGCCGACAAAGCATACACAGACGATTGCACCACATCGCCATGATTGACCTTACGGCCACTCGCAAAACTTCCATCTTTTCTCCGCGTAGTTTTTAGGTGGGTTATCATCATTTGAGCCGTGGCGCGTAACGAAGTATCGCCAGCAGCCAAGGCCCTTGCTACGGCATAATGTAGATGATAACGGTTAGAATAATAAGTAGCCGCGCGTTTCCATCGTCTCAGGGCTACTTGATGCTGTATAAATCGCACCGCTCCAGTTCTTCCCCTACTTGCTGCTAAATCACCTTTTTTGGCCAAATAAGTAATCACATTGGCATTCACAACGGCATCTATGTCGTTGGTTCCGTAAGGAATATATGGCTGATATGGCTTGGGATAACAAATACTCTTTTTAAGATAAAAAATCTGATTATGTAAGAAAGTCTTGACAATATTCCAACGTTTAAACTCCGCTTCTTTCCCAAGCCAAGTCATATATGCCCCCGAATGAGGACACCCATTGAACAAATAATTGTACCAATGCCGATTTTTTCGATTTTCATCTAAGTATGTATCAAACAGTTGGTAAGAAACCAAACTATCGTTGGTCTTAAAAATTCGATTATGAAACCACATTGCCAAATTTCCTGAAGCTGTATCATCAGCATCATTTTCAACATTTGCGGCATTGTTGATATAGCGAGAATTCAACTTATAGTGTGTAGGGCGTCTCACGAGCGGTATGGGATCAGGTTCAGCGCCTTTTTGTAAGTCACGATTAGGAGGTAATTTTTTCCAAAAGTTAAATTGTTGGGTAGTGGCATAGGTTTTTATTTCAGGATAAGCCGCTTTCAGCATGGGCAAAATCTGTCGGAGAGAAGTATCCGCTAAATAAATCTCTGACAATAAATTATAAACTCCCACCGTTGTAAAACTGTTGGAATCACGGTATTTGTGGCGCGTTCCGAGCAATACAAAGCGCGTGTGCATTTGCATATAAGCGGGCCATTCTCCCGCATATTCTTTTCCAACAACTGTTTGTTGACACTGAGTTTGTGCTAAATAACGCAAAGCTCCAATTATGTCTTTTTTGAGGGAATCTTTGGAAGGAGCAGAAAGTTGAGCAAACGTTTTCAAAGAGAAGATGAAAGTAATCACGCACAGGTGCAAAGACGCAAAGAAGGGCTTTTTAACGCACTTTACAGATTTGGTACATTGCTCAACATCATAAACGCTATCTGACATTTTATTGAAAATCTTTTCATTCATAACAATACGTTCAAAATAGCTTTCGTTATTTGAACAAAAAATCAAAGGGTTAAGTAGCTGTTTGTAGTTTGGCAAAGTTATTGATAGATAACAAATCAGCAGATTCTTAGTTCTTTTGGGGCAATAGTCGTACTTTTGCCTTGTTTTCAAACAAACATACAAAGTTTCTCAATTCGTAATTAACGATTACAAGGATAACTAATAACGATTAACTATTTAGTCTAAATGGTCAAATTCAGTATGAAAGCGGCGATTTGGGTACTGGCAGCCACAGTGTTGTTCAGTGCTTGTAAGTCAAAACACCCTTCAAGCCTCAATCCAGGCAAGAAAAGTACGGCGACAAACGCAGATTTTGCCACTAAAGATGGCAAAAAAAGTAAAAGAGGTAAGAAAGGAGCGGCATTGGCTGACGCTGGCCAACCCGAAGGTTTTGTAGTGATGCCTTACAAATCACAAGTAGTTGGCCCTAATCTTGTGTTTATCGAAGGAGGCCGTTTTACGATGGGCGCCTTGGAAGAAGATGTGATGAACTCGCGTGACAACCGCGAGCGTACTGTCAGCGTACAATCGTTTTACATGGACGAAACCGAAATTTCGAACCTCAACTATCTCGAATACCTGCACTACATTCAGCGGGATTCGTCGGCAGAGGTTGCTGCAAAGGCACTTCCCGATACCACCGTTTGGTACGACCCTTTGTCGTTCAATGACTCTTATGTAAGCTACTATTTCCGTCACCCTGGCTTCCGTTTGTATCCAGTAGTAGGGGTATCGTGGGTACAGGCCAACGACTATTCTATCTGGCGTACCAATTTTGTCAATGCAAACTTGGCAAAACAAGCCAATGGAAAAGGTAAAAAAGGAGTACTCGGTAAGAAAAGCAAGAAAAAAGGACAGGCATTGGCTGAATCTGAAGCTTTGATGGCCTCCGCTAATGCTCGTCCATCGGTAGAAAGTGGCTATGTATTGCCTGATTATCGCCTACCAACAGAAGCGGAATGGGAATACGCAGCCAAAGCGATGATTGGTACTCAATACGCCGATGAAAACCAATCAAACCAACGGATTTATCCTTGGGATGGTTCTTCTATTCGTAATCCGCGTGGAAAACATAAAGGAGAAATGCTTGCCAACTTCAAGCGTGCCAAAGGTGATTATGCAGGTATTGCTGGCAAATCAAATGATGGTGCCATCATCACAGAAGAAATTTACAAGTTTCCACCTAATGACTTTGGGTTATATAACATGGCAGGCAATGTAAACGAATGGGTATATGATGTATATCGTCCTTTATCGTCCATGGATTTTAAGGATTTGAACCCATTGCGTCGCAATGGATTCTTAGATGAAGAAAAACGCTACGATACCAAGGGCAGTAATTCGGTTATTAATGATAATCTACGCGTTTACAAAGGAGGTTCTTGGAACGATGTCGCCTATTGGCTCTCACCAGGCACCCGCCGTTACTTAGCGCAAGATTCATCTACTGCAATGATTGGATTCCGTTGCGCGATGATTTCAACAGGAAGAAATAAATAGTTTACAGTCCGCAGACGCGCAGTCCACAGTTGACGGTTTACTATTAAAACAAAAAGGCGAAGAGCAGAAATGTTCTTCGCCTTTTTTGATTGTTTTATTTTTACACAATAAAAATTTTGAAAGATTGTACAAAAATAAATTTTGCAAATATTCGCAATTTTTCTATTTTTGAGTATCTTTTAAATTAATGATTCATAAACTGTCAGAAATTGCCCATATCCGGTTTGGATATTATGATGCGCCTGCCGAAGTAGGGGAGTTACATTATTTGCAGGCCAGGCATTTTGATGACTCCGGTAAATTTACCCGTTTTGATGATTCTTTCATTCCCTCCGACGAAAAAAGTCAAAAGCATATTCTAAAACCCGGTGATATTTTATTGGCGGGAAAAGGGTATCGTCTTTTTGCCTGGCATTATGAAGGAACACCAATGCTTTCCGTGGCTTCCACCCTCTTTTTTGTGATTGAAATTAAAGACCCGGTCCAGGTACTCCCGGAATACCTGACGGCGTTTCTGAATCTTCCCCAAACACAGGCATTTCTACGGCATCTGGGGGCGGGTACAAGCATTCCTTCTATCCGAAAAAACGAGTTAAGCGAGTTGGCGGTGCCCGTGCCGAGCCTTGAAATGCAACATAATGTGGCACAGATTCATTCATTGCACTTACAGCAAATACAACTGCTCCAAAACCTGATTACTGAAAAACAACTCCTTGTTGAAAACCTTATAAACCGATTGATCCATGCTTCCCCTGAAGAGAACCGAGTGTCGGCCCAGTCTTAGCCGTGAAGAAATTGCTGCCGTCGTTTGGCGCGGTTGCGATACCCTGCGCGGTGCCGTTGACCCTACGCAGTATAAAGATTATGTCTTGACCATGCTTTTTGTCAAGTATCTTTCCGACGTATGGAAAGATAAAGTGGCGCAGTATGAAGAAAAATACGCCGGCGATGCCGAACGCATAGACCGTGCGCTGCGACGCGAACGGTTTTATGTTCCCGCCGAATGTACCTTTGACCACCTGTATCAAAATCGAGGAAATGATGACATTGGCGGCCTGATTGATGTTGCCCTCATGGGGTTGGAAGACGCCAACCGGGCAAAATTGGAAGGCGTATTTCGTTCGGTTTCATTTAACTCAGAATCTCAGTTGGGGCCTCCGATAGAACGCAATCGTCGCCTTAAAAACCTGTTGGTCGATTTTTCCGCCCTCGATTTGCAACCGTCGCACTTGCAAAACGACGACATCATCGGGGATGCTTATGAGTACCTCATCGGTGAGTTTGCCGGAAAGGCGGGCAAAAAAGCGGGAGAATTTTATACCCCGGCCGAAGTGTCGGAAATGCTGGCGAAATTGGTGGCTCCCCGCTCCGGCGACCGCATCTGTGACCCTACCTGCGGCTCCGGTTCGCTCCTGATTAAGGTGGCTAAGGAGGTGGGGAGTGATAACTTTTCGCTGTACGGACAGGAAAACAACGGCAGCACCTGGGCGCTTTGTCGCATGAATATGTTTTTGCACGGCATGGACCGCGCCCGTATAGAATGGGGCGATACCCTCAACAACCCTAAGTTGATTGAAAATGATGCCCTGATGCGCTTCAACGTGGTGGTGGCTAATCCGCCTTTTTCGTTGGACAAATGGGGCGCGGAAAAAGCCATCGGCGACCCGCACAACCGCTATCACCGGGGGGTGCCTCCCAAATCAAAAGCTGATTTTGCGTTTATCAGTCACATGATTGAAACGACCTACGAAACCGACGGGCGCGTGGGCGTAATCGTGCCCAACGGCGTACTGTTTCGCGGCAGCTCCGAAGGCACGATTCGGCAACGATTGGTAGAAGAAAATCTTTTGGAAGCAGTCATCGGCCTGCCGGCCAACCTGTTTTTCGGGACGGGTATTCCGGCGGCAATCCTGCTCTTTAATCGCGGCAAAGGGGCCAATACCGACGTGCTGTTCATTGACACAAGCAAGGAGTTTGACAGTGGAAAAAATCAGAACAAGTTGAGTACCAACAGCATTGCGCACGTGCTTGATACCGTAAGCCGCTTCCGCACCGATGTGCCCAACCAAAGCGATGAAGGACGAGTGTTGGAAGAAAAATACGCCTACCGGGCTACGTTGGCCGAAATAAAGGGCAATGATTTCAACCTCAACCTGCCCCGCTACGTGGATACCTTTGAAGAAGAAGAAACGGTGGATATTGCGGCCACAAAAGCCAAGATTCAACAACTCCGCGATGCCCTTGCCGACACCGAACGACAAATGGAAAAGTACCTGACTGATTTGGGTTTCTAAACAATTGATGCCATGAACTTGCCTGATAAAACCCCAAAAGAATACCAAAGCCTGTTGCGCCGTATTGCCTCGATTTATACCGACGGTCAAGTGGCGGCGGTGCAGTCGGTGCAGCGAACGCTACTGCTTACCTATTGGCAAATCGGGCAAACAATGGTAGAGTTTGAGCAGGGTGGGCAGGTGCGAGCCGACTACGGAAGTCAACTATTACCGCGTCTTTCGCGGGATTTGTCCCACCAATTCGGCAAAGGATTTAATCGTAGCAACTTGATTTACATGAGGTTACTCTATATAAAGTACCCTGAATCAGCGGTTTTGTCCCACCAATTGACGTGGGCGCACTACATGGAGCTTGTAAAAATAGACCATGACCTCGAACGAAGCTTTTACGAAAAACAAGCCATAGCCGAACGTTGGACTATCCGCGAATTGAAACGGCAAAAACGCAGTTCGCTGTTTTTGCGATTGGCGGCAAGTCGCGATAAAGAAGGTATTTTGGAATTGGCCCGACGCGGGCACGTGGTCGAAAAACCCGTGGATGTGCTGCGCGACCCCTACGTGTTTGAGTTTTTGAAACTACCCGAACGTACCGACCATCGGTTACATTCGGTGTCTGAAAAAGACTTGGAAGCGCGACTGCTCGACCACCTCCAAACGTTTTTGCTCGAACTCGGCAAAGGATTTACGTTTGTGGGGCGGCAGTACCGTATTACGCTCAACAATACGCATTACAAAGTAGATCTCGTTTTTTATCACCGCCTGTTGCGCTGCTTTGTGCTGATAGACCTCAAAGTAAATGACCTACGCCACGCCGACATTGGGCAGATGAATATGTACATGGGGTATTTTGCCGAAGAAGAAAATGCCGAAGACGACAACCCGCCCATTGGCATCATCCTGACCCGTGAAAAAGACGACCTGTTGGTAAAATACGCCACCTATGGCATGGATAGCCAACTTTTTGTGGCCAAATACCAATTGTATTTGCCTGATGCCGAGCAGCTTCGCCAAACGCTTGAAGCAGTGCTTGAAGCTGAATGAATAATTGTGTCACCGCCGGTGACACAATTAAGAAACTGTTGTGCCGAATTTTATGAACTCAACCAACCCCAAGCCGATTAACAATTTTCGTTTGCAAACCCCACCCCACATGAACCCACAAAAACAACATACCCTGCCCAAAGGATGGGAAGTAAAACGGTTAGGAGATATTGCCGTAAATGGTACACAAAATGGTATGTATAAAGAACCTAAATTCTATGGTAGTGGATTTGAAATGGTACATATGACGGATATTTTTCGCTCTGAAAAAATTATAAATGGTGAAATGACAAGAGTTTTAGTTAATACCAAAGAGTTAGAAAAATTTAAATTAAAGATTAGACCTCTTTCTTAAATAAATATAACTATTTAAATATTTAGGTTTACCAATCCACAAACAATTAACCAAACTTGAGTAATATGATTTAAATGATTTCGATAGGTCTCTTTTACGAT
>JBDHXS010000294.1:0-8313 GCA_039810845.1 Runella sp.
TTTTCACAGGCCATACCCAATTTTCGACCGTTCCATCCAAAGCCTCCTTGAAGCAGATAACCGCCTACGCATACGCCTTTGCAGTGCCCCGCAGCAAAAAACAAGTCTTGGTCAAACAAAGCAGTCAGCAATGTACTGCCTCCTACCCCCGGCCCTACTTTGGCCGTCATTGCCTCACGGTTTACCTCATACGTATCAAATTTTCGCATGTTAATCAACACGCTATTGTTCCGAACGTGGTTGGCCGACCAGCTGTGTCCTCCCGAGCAAATACTGATGTGTTTTCCTTCTTTCCGAGCATAATGGATAGTGTCAATAATGTCGTCGATGGTTTTAGGGGTTACCATCATATCGGGACGGCGGCCTGGCTCCCATTGATTAAAGAGAGTATCCATAATAGCCCTATCAAAGCCTTTGTCTCCTTGTTGGATAATGTCTCCTGAAATAGCAATTGGTTTCATGTTAAAATGGTTTTAAAGGGTTGGATTCGTGAAATTCGTGGTATAAGTCGGGTAAGATTTTGGCCAAATGATTCATTTCTTCGGAGCAATGTTGCAACAAGTCTTTCGCTTGACGTTCAGGCAGATGCGCAATTTTTGGCAAAACTGATGATACAAGCTGAACCAGCTTGTTGTCGCCCCTCAACTGAATGTGTTTTCCGCCCATCCAGAACCGCGAGCGCATTTCAGCACCAACGGCAGTTTTGCGGACTTGATGTACCAACCACCCAAAATCAACGGGCAAATGAGGATACCCCAAACGGGCGCAGATATAGACTACTTCATCTTTGTTGGCAATCTGTTCTTCCGAAAACCCCAACGACGTAGGTTGTACAAACTGAATAGCCGCTTTTTCGAGAGAAGTTCCGATGTACTCTTCAATGATAGACGTGCGGCCAATGTACGCTTCATCTTCCCGACCATCTTCCCAGCGAGCAGATTTGTGGGCAGCAGGGTGCCATAATTTGTAGCGATTATCTTGGCAACCATGCCAACCAAACCACCAGTCCCACATAGGAGGCGTTACGTGCAGCATGGGAGTCAGCACGGCCACGTGTAGTCCCCCATCAGGCAGCATAAAGTACCCATTTTCAACCGAATCGTAGCCTTTGTTTGCCAATTTGGTCACCTCCTCAAAAGCCAACGCCTCCGACGACGGCAAGGCATGTTCCAATGCCGCAGCTACATTGGCAGGAATTGAGGCAATCACATCGTTAAAAAACTTAGCAAAGGGGTGCTCGAAATCGTCCGTTCGGTACCCCATGTAGGTGGCGTGGGTTGTCATATTAAATTGTTTTATACATTTTAGTTCAACAAAATTGTTTATATAAATCGCAAAAAATAAGGCGAGACGCCTTTTTCAATTTAAAATCCTTCAAAACGCACTTACATCCCCTGATTACCAAGGGCATGCCACACAAAGCTTTTGATTTGTACCCTACGCTCCTCCAAAAAAGCAGCCATAGCTTCATCGCTGCGTTTTTCTTTGGCTTTGATGTAATTATGCGCCAAGTAAGCCATTGAACATAAGCCATATATATGGAGCATTAGGTGTTCGCCCGTTATATCCGACTGTACCGTTCCTTGCTGTTTTGCCTCCTCCAGCAACCGATCCAGCACCTTGGGAAGTTCATCTGATTGCCCCATCGCCATGAAATACGCTATTTCGGGCGATTCATTAAAAATGTTAACCACAAAAGTCGGCAAACCAGGCTTTAATGCACAAACATCGCACAACAAATCAATCAAACCGTTGACCATTTCTTTCAGGTCGCGGGGCTGGGTCAAAACCCCTTGGGCGTGTGCGAGGACAACCCCTACTGACCGCTTGAGCACTTCCTGAAACAGTTCTTCTTTGGAATTGAAATAGTAGTGCATCATCGTCCGACTGATACCCGCTTCTTCCGCAATGAGCGAGGTTCGCGCCCCTTTGAATCCGTTGGCATGAAACACTTTTTCAGCAGCGGCTAAAATACGGTCTTTGGTATCATGGTCGATTTTTGGCATTTACCTTTTCTTTTTTTCTCGACAAAATTGTTTATAAAAATATTTACTTCCAATTTTTTTTCACCCGTGCCCCGTGCAGAGGGTTGCTCACAACCCACTTTTCGCGGCTTATACATCCTTAGAGTGTTATCACCAACTGGCCATCTGAAATTACTGAAAAACAGCGATTTCTGTAAAGATTCCTTCCGAAAATTTCATATATTTACGGGTGTACCTTCTCTTTTATCAACTTACAGCATTTAGTTAGCCATGGACAATTTATCGGAAATTATCACCTGTTTTGAACTTCACTCGGTGGAAGGGATTAAAGAATGTTTTGCCAAGGGAGGGAATCCCAACGAAATCATAAAGGGAAAACCCCTAATCTACGAACTAATCAATATGTACAGTCGCGGTCCACTTTTTAAGGAATGTGTACAAGCCTTTTTGGAGTATGGCGCAGTCTTTGAAGACAAGGTTTTGCTTTCCGTTTTATTAGATGACTCCGAGACATTGGATGCGCAATTGAGGGCCAATAAAGAAGCATTAATGCGTACCTATACGCTGGATTGTACTTTCACCCCGCTCTACAAAGCCACCTTATTACACCTTTGTGCCGAATACAATCATTTGGCCTGTGCGCAGGTATTGACCCGACACGGCGCCGATATTAACGCCAAAGCTGGGTTGGATGAAAACGGGTTCGGAGGACAAACCCCAATTTTTCACACAGTCAATCAACACGCCAATCGAAGTATAGACGTTCTGAAATTTCTTCTTTCCCAAAAGGCAGATCTGACGCTCACAGTCCAAGGGCTTATTTGGGGAAAAGGATACGATTGGGAAACTTTTATTCCTTCTGTCAACCCAATTAGCTATGCTATGATGGGGCTGCTGCGTCAGTTTCAACGAACTGAAGTTCAAATTTATGAAGTGATTTCCCTCCTGATGAAAAGCCGTTATGGAATCAACTATGCTCCCGACAACGTTCCCAACAAATACTTACTCGGTTAACTGCCCGCCATAGCAGGAACGGTTGACTCCTCCACCAAACCATTTAGAATTAGGAAAACACTCACTTCGGAAAAATAAAAAAATGGCAAAAATTTGCGTAGTCAAATAACTACATATATATTTGTAGCCAAATGACTACGCAATGAATTTAAGACGAGACGTTTTTCAAGCCATCGCCGACCCGACTCGAAGGGCGATACTGCTGTTGGTTGCTTCGCAAGCCATGACGGCGGGAGCTATTGCGGCCAATTTTGATACTGCTCGCCCGACGGTTTCAAAACATTTACAAATACTCACCGAGTGTGAATTGCTCGAGCAAACACAAAATGGCCGAGAAATTTATTATCACATTCATGCAAAAAAAATGAAAGAAGTAGCCGATTTTCTTGAACCGTTCCGCCAACTATGGGACGACCGATTCAACAAATTAGAAGCCATTATGAAAAACTATCCCCAATAGCTATCGGGACGGAAAACTAACCCTTCTTGATACCACTCAGGGAGACGAAATAATATGGAGCGAAAAACTAAAATTCACGCCGAAGACGGTACGCAGGACTTGACAATTACAAGAGAATTTGACTTGCCACTGGAATTATTGTTCAAAGCTTATGAAGAACCCACTATTGTAGAGCAATGGATGGGAACAAAGGTGTTAAAATTGGAAAACAAAAAGCATGGCAGTTATCAGTTTGAAACCACCGACCCGATGGGAAACAAACATGGTTTCAATGGCGTAATCCATGAGTATGTACCCAGCCAGAAAATTACGCGAACTTTTGAAATGGAAAATACGCATCTACCCATTCAACTGGAGTTTTTGGAATTTGAAAAACTCACGGACTACACCAGCAAGCTTACCATCCATATCGTCTATCGCTCCGCGGCCGATAGAGACCAAATGCTACAATTACCCTTTGCTCAAGGAATCAATTGGGCCCATAACCGACTACAAGACATCGTGAACAAATTGAAATAAAAGTTATGAACAGCAATAAAAAAGAGTTGTCGTCAGAACAGCGAGAAGAACTACTCAGCGTATTGAAAACACGCTTTGAGAAAAATAAAAACCGCCATAATGGTTTGGAATGGGCTAACGTACAAGCAAAGCTGGAGGCTAATCCCCAAAAACTGTGGTCGCTTGATGACATGGAAACCACTGGTGGTGAACCCGATGTGGTGGGTTATGATGCAGAGACGGGCGAATACATTTTCTATGATTGTTCGGCAGAAAGCCCAAAAGGGCGCAGAAGTCTCTGCTATGACCATGAAGCACTGGAGTCACGGAAAGAGCATAAACCAGTAAATAGTGCTATTGAGATGGCGGCCGACATGGGTATTGAACTTCTGACAGAAGCGCAATATCGAGAGCTACAGCAACTGGGAAATTTCGATTTGAAAACCTCAAGTTGGGTGAAAACACCGGCTGAGATTAGAAAGCGAGGTGGTGCTCTTTTTTGTGACCGTCGTTATGACACAGTCTTCTTGTATCACAACGGTGCCGAATCTTACTATGCCGCCCGAGGATTTCGGGGTTCGCTACAGGTTTGAATGTTGTATAAAAAAATATGGATGCCCTTAGTTATGCCTAATCTTTCGTAAGAGACTGCCTATTAACCAGAATACAATAAAATCTGAAAATTAGTCCTTCAAATTTGACGAAAAAGTATGGGTAAAGGGTAGTTATTCTGCATTGCAGTCACAGACTACGGTAAAGGATACACATGTTTTGTCATTGGGAAATCCTTTGCAATTTTACAGAATCTCTACTTATTACGACAAAGCTGGAAATGAAATTTTAGTGGAACAAATCCCTCATTAAATTACTCGTAATAAGCTATCTAACTGCTACTTTGGATGCTGCTATTTGGGGGATATGCTTCGAGTCTCGGGGGAAGGCACAGATTGGTAAGGATACTCTTCAGAACAGCTAAAAACAATGAAGAAATACCTTGAGCGACTTAAACAACTGGGTATTGAGGCAATCGAAGATTGAGTAAACAAGAGAATTAAAACAACAGTCTAAACGTCTCATAGACATGCACATAGAAATACTTTCATCCACCAATCTTAACGCATTGGTTGAACTGGCTTTGGAACTGTGGCCAGACTGTGAATTTGAAGAGGAATTTCTTTATTATCAGTCTCTTATTAACTCAGAAAAAGATATTTGTTATCTGGTTAATGAACAGGAAATTTACTTAGGCTTCATTCATGTATCAATGCGTACCGACTATGTGGAAGGAGCGACAGAATTCCCGGTTGCTTACATAGAGGGATTGTATGTAAAACCAGATTATCAAAAACGCGGTATTGGTAAAGAATTGGTCAATGCAGGAGCAGCATGGGGCCGACAAAAAGGGTGTAAACAATTTGCATCTGATACCGAACTGGGCAATGAAATGAGTATAGATTTTCACAAAAGAATCGGATTCGGCGAAGCAAGTCGCATCGTTTGCTTTATCAAAGATTTGTGATGCAAAACTCTCTTGCTACAACTTCCCTCTCCATGTTTTTTGTTAGTTTTGAACTCGTTTTTCACTTTGAACAACGGATAAACAACTAACAGACGCACGTACCTCACATGGAACAATTAAATTGCCTCAATCAAGTGGCTGATTTTCACCGAACTTTCAAACACCCCATTTTGGATACCCCCCAAATACCTTCGGAAGACCGCTGCAACTTACGCGTGGCACTTATCGCCGAAGAACTCAAAGAGTTGGAAGTGGCTATTTTAGAAAAAGACATAGTAGGCGTAGCCGATGCCTTGGCCGATATTCAGTATGTACTTTCGGGCGCGGTGTTGGAATTTGGATTGGGCGATAAATTCAAGGCTGTATTTGATGAAGTGCAACGCTCCAACATGAGTAAAGCCTGCAATACCATCGAAGAGGCAGAAGCTACAGTAAAACATTTCCAAGACAAAGGAACCGACTGCTACTACCGCGAAGACAACGGCAAATATCTTGTGTATCGCACCGCTGATAACAAAACCCTGAAATCTATTTTCTATTCACCTGCTGATTTGGAGGGAGTTCTGAATAAATAAAAAATATGTCTTTTAAGGGGCTTTATTTGGCATAAAATTTGATACACTTACATTACCAATATAATAGAGTAGGGTAATGTGGCATTAGCCCCGTTTCATTGAAACGGGGCCATGTTGTTTTTGGGCTTTATTGTTTTTTTAGTAATTTAATATTTCTGCGACGATTCGACGTTTGAATTCTTAATAAATAGACACCGTCGGGAAATTGTGAAGTATCCACCTCAAGTGCTGATTCTGTGGCACAACCAACTTGTTTATAAATCAGCTTTCCTTCCATCGAGAAAAGATATACGTCGGCATTGGGTTCATCGGCTGAAGTCCATTCAATTCGTAAACGATTCTGGAAAGGGTTGGGATAAGCGATGATGCCTTCGGTTGATTCTCCCAATGACTCCACAGCAATACGCGTACTGCTTGTAGTGCAGGTGGCACTTTGTGCGGGGCCAGTACTCGTTGGCGTGTAATTGGGGTCGGTTGTCAACACGATTTTATCAATACGCACGCCGTCTTCTCGCATCCAAATATTGAGTACGTTGTAGCCCGCAGTACTTACATTGACCATCACCCGCGTACTGCTGACAGCCCCAACCCATCCCCATGAGGTACTTCCCCCTCGGTTGACACCGCTTGAAAAATTGGAGGTAGTAGAAAGGCCATTTAATCCCACAAAAACAGCATCGTCTGAAGTAGTGCTTGACCCTGCCGACATACGTATCCATACGTAATAAATGCCTGTGGTACTTAAATTTGCAACATAATCAAGTCTTGGGCCAACTAAAGTGCTACCTGTATTTACACCACTTCCTGTAACGCGCATGGCTGTTCCTCCAGAAGCATTGCTGTTGGAAAACGAGCTCCACGAACGCCCTGCTGCTGAACCTGTTCCTGCTACTGATGAATTGAAGTTTTCGGCTTCAAATACCACCATGCCACTAGAAGCCACATAACACTTGGCAGGTGTACATGAAGCTGAGGATGATGTACTGCCAGGGCAGTATGTTTGAAAAGTAGCATTGGTTGTACTGCTGGAAACGGTGGGGCAATTTGCTCTAACGCCATACTCATACGTTGCAAAAGCCGCCAATCCATTCAGCGGATAGTTGAGGGAAGTAGTAGTAGCGGTTTGCCAAGTGCTACTACCGTTGGGCCGATATTGAAAGGTGTAAGAAGTAGCTGTACTTACGCTTGCCCAAGCCACAGTGGCGGTTGAGCTACTCAAATTAGAAACCGTCACGTTGGTAGGCGTAGCGCACGAAGGTATGCTGTAGGTTTTAGTTACCGTTTGCTGTTGAATGTGCATTCCATTGTCCACGTTAACTACAAACTGAATAGCCGTTCCTAGTGGGGTATTGGGAGCAATTGAAAAAGTAATGGAGTCGCTTTTGGTTTGTAAAAAGCCAACACTGGCGTTGGAATACGTTTTTGCTCCGCCCACCGCCGTAACATACGGACTATTGCTGCTTATAGTTACGGTATAATTGGCATTTTTTAAACTAAAATTCTGAAAACTATACCGTATCGCACTCGATGTAGTAGCAAAAGTGGGCGTGCCGTTTTCGGTGGCTTTGCCGTAAAAAGTAGAGATACAAAGAATTTTTTTGTTCATATCGATGGTACTATTGCACAAAGGAATAATACGGGAAGAAGCAGGCCAAAAACCATCAGAAGAAGCTCCAACTTCAGGGGTAAAACCAAACATTTTGACTTTGGTGGTTTGTTCGCCGTACTGCCAATCGGGGGCAGTACCATTGGCAGTATAGCCCACAGTTTGATAAGCATTGCCCGCCTTGAATCCATTTTCTTGAGTCAAAAATCCACTAATTTGCTGATGCAATGCCAATTCGGGGTTATTGTTGGGATTGAGGCTTTCAAAAGGATAAATTAAATAATTGCCGTAAGAGTGAAAATTAATAGTAGTCACAAATTGGTGCTGCTGACAAAACAAATTCACGGCGTTGGTTTCGGGTTCAGAAAATGCCGCCGTTCCCCGATAGGTATCGGAAGTTTGGGTAGGCGACGAGCCAGAGTTATTAAGGGCGTAGTTGTAACTGTAATTGCGATTTAAGTCCACGCCATACGATCCTCCTGAGTTGAGGCGACGGTTTTTGCGCCACATACCACCGCCATTGGGATTGGTGGTTTGGTTGTAAACATATCCATCGGGATTCAAACAGGGCATAATGTATAATTCTGTACTATTTAACAAAGTTTTTATTTCGGGGTCTGTATTGTAATTTTCCAATAAGTGCCACATAAAAAACA
>JBDHXS010000295.1:0-8281 GCA_039810845.1 Runella sp.
AATGGGGAGACATCTCCATAATCTCTGCCGTAAGCTGTGATGATATGTCGTTCTCCAGGTACCATGTTGTTGGTAGGATCAAATTCGCACCAGCCTATGGGGGGAATATAGGCCGAAATCCAAGCATGAGACGCATCTGAGCCTTGTAGCTTTTTTTGACCAGCAGGGGGAAGTGTTTCTATATATCCACTAACGTAACGTGCGGGGAATCCCATGCTTCGCAAACAAGCAATAGCCAGATGAGAAAAATCCTGGCATACACCTTTACGTTCTTTCAAAACGGTTTTGAGCGAAGTGTGGACATTAGTGAAATTGGAAACAAAATTAAATTCAGTGAAAATTTTATGACACAAGTTTTTTACTCCTTCATATAATGGTAAGCTTTCTGCAAAACAGCCTTCTGCAAATTTTTTGATGTCATCGTCCCAAGCGATAAAGGGGCTTGGCAGCAGGTATTGCAGTAGTTCTATTTTTAAAGAACGGGTGTTCCAAATATAGGTACGGGCTTCCAGACAGGACATTGAAAGATTAGTTAGGACTATTTCTTTTGGTAAACTTTCTACGTCGCTATGGGCTACTACTATAAGTTCTCGATGCGATACGTCTATAGAAAAATAATGAATGGTATTACCAAAAAAATCAGTTCGAGTTACGAGCTCGACAGGGGTAGGCGTAATATGAAGCGAAAATGCATGACAAATCTGGTTAACCAAGGTGCGTGGTTGTAAACAAACCAAGCTGTGATAGGTATTCACAGGGCCTAAGTAGCTGTATTTGGTTCGATGAGTCAGTTTATATCTCATGGGCATCGCTATTGGCAGGATTTTCCATTAAAACGTGCTGAATAACAGTATGAGTAAAATAAGAACTCGTTAAATTTCCAGTCACAGACGAAATCAATTCGGCAATCTCTGCAAGTAATCGGTCTAAGTTTCGGCGAAACGAAACGTTTGATTTGTAGATGGTTAATTTTGAAATATCGGCCAATTTTATTTTGGTGGAAGCAGCCAATACGGCTTTTTCAGCTTGATTTAAGCGGTCTGATGGGTCGGTTTTGGGTAGTTGTGCAAGGCACTTTGCCAAGGCATCCAGCTGATAAACAAGCGAATAGGGGAGTTTGTCGTCCAGCAAAACCATATCAAGCATGGTTTCGAGGCTAAAACTTGTCTTATAGATTTGGCGGTAATGTACCAATAAATAATGATTGGTCAATGCGGCTTCAATGAGTTCATTTTCCACATTTTCGTCATTTTTAAAACTAAAGAATGAACGAAGAACGCTGATTTGTGATAAAATCCGCTCGATGAGTTTGCCCGACTCAAGTAAGAAAAAACCATTATCTCGGGGCATAGATTCGGAGAGAATTCCAAAAAAAGTAAAAAGCCGAACGTTTAACTTATCTAATATTTTTTGAATGCTGTTCGGATTGCCTGTATCTATATCTATGCTTTGAATTTTCTTTAAGCTATTTTCAATTAAATTGATGACACGGCGCGTATCATGGTTCCATTTGTCGCTTACCGAAAGTACACTGTGTAGAAAGGAGGCGATATTGTAGGCAACAGTCCCCGCTTTTTGAGAATTATGCACCAGTACACTGATTTCTTGGTAAGGGTTTTCTCGGATTGAATTGTTTTTTTCATCAGTAAATCCAGGATAAGTGAGCGTCAAATGGGTGACAGATTTCAATAAGACATCAATGTATTCTGACTTAAACGAGCCTCTAAAATCAACGTTTTCATTGAGGGCGTTGATAACAATTTTGAGGAATTTTGTGACCAACATGGTGCGTTCGCAATACCTACCTACCCAAAAAAGATTCTCGGCACTTCGGCTGGGTAATGAGCTATGATGCGTAACGGCCGTTTTTGTTCTGATTGCGGTCGTTTCTAAGCTCTCCGTGAGTGTATCTGACACAATCCACGTATCTTTTGAGATACCACCATATTGGTTTGAAATTACATATCGGTCTTTTTCGGCGGAGCTACGGGTGAGGCCTCCTTGCATCATGTAATAGTCAGTACCGGTGGAGACTAAAAAAGCTCGAAGTGATGCTAAACGAGGTTCTATTTTTCGATTAATTAATGAGGGAGTAGTAGAGAGGCTCACTTCTTCTTGGGCAACGTATTCGTGTGGACTTTGCAGAATGGCTTCTCTTAGTTCGGCCAATTGCTCTTTACTCAACTCTCGCCCATAGACTGACCTGAACTTTTGCTTGCGATTGGCTTTTTTGATAATTAGTTTGTGAAGATTATCCAGCACAAAATTCATTTCTTTTTTCTGACCACACCACCAAGTAGCAATGGAAGGCATGATGAGATCTTCACCCAAAAAATAGCGGCAAGAGGCGTGCATAAATGCCAATAATGCACTGTTTTCCAACACGCTTACCCCTGGTGGGTTGATAACCGACACTTTGCCCGAACGAATAGCGTGTAATAATCCTGGTACGCCGAGGCGAGAGTCCTCGCGGAGTTCGAGCGGGTCGCACCACTCATCGTCCACGCGACGGATGATGACATCTACTTTTTCTAAACCATCAATAGACTTGAGCCATACATACCCATTCCGAACCAACAAATCATCTCCTTGCGCTAACGTATAACCCAGATAGGAGGCCAAATAGGCGTGTTCAAAATAGGTTTCATTGTTAGGGCCAGGTGTTAGATAAACAATGTTTGGATTCTCCTTTTCGTGTGTGACAAGCCTTGAGACGGTTTGGTGAATATTAGTGAAAAATGGTGAAAGTCGTCCTACAAACATCCCCTCGGTGAGTTCGGGGAGGAGTTTGCTCATTATTCGTCGGTTTTCGAGGGTATAGCCTGAGCCAGAAGGGGCTTGGGTACGGTTGTCCACTATCCACATGCGCCCATCGGGGCCACGGGCCATATCGGCAGCGTACAAGATGAGCTGATTTTGGGAAGGGAGCTTTATGTCGAAACAAGTTCTAAAAAAGCCTGTGTTACCAAAAACCAGCTCGGCAGGAAGAATGGCATCTTTGATGAGCCGTTGAGGCCCGTAGATGTCTTTGAGTATTAAGTCGAGTACCAAAGCCCGTTGTTTCAGCCCTTTGGTGATGTGTTGCCATTCTTTTTGTTCAATCAAAAAAGGAATCGGATCCAGTTGCCAGGGGTGATTTAGGCCGTCGGAACTTCCATACACGTTGTAAGTTACGCCGTTTTCGCGCAGCCGATTAATAATTTCTTGGTTTCGTACTTCCAGTTCTTTAATTCCCAGTTTTTCAAGAGACGCAAACAATTGTTGCCAGTGAGGTTTGACAAGACCATTTGCCCCAATGGTTTCGTCATACGAACTAATCTCTTTTTGGTAAGCTTGGAGTAAGTTGATAGAAGTGTCAGTAAGCATTGAAAGGAGGGATTGCAGATAGGATAGGTAAACTTCGTGTAAAGTTATTAAGCTTTGTTAAATACCCTCATCTTGAAGCAAATTTTGTCGTTACCCCTACAAATTAAACATTTAGAAATTTATTTGTAGGAGTAACGATATTTGCCTACTTCGCTCGCCAAAACCGTCTTAAATCCAAGGTATTAGGATACTCAGGATTGATTAATTCGATAGGGGTATCTATTTTCAAGGATTTCTTATTTTCAGCCACAAACCTCGAAACAGCAGCGGTAAATTGTACGGGTGCTGTCGCTTCTACATTTGCCGACGGTGTATGACCAAAATCCCAAAAACGACTGATTTTGCGTGATTCGGCTTCGTAGCTATTTATGGGATAGGTATCGAAACTTCGCCCGCCTGGATGCGACACAAAGTACGTGCAGCCGCCCAGCACGCGGTCGTTCCAAGTATCTATGATGTCGAGCACCAACGGTGCATCGGCACCAATAGTCGGATGCAGCGCCGAAGGTGGATTCCACGCTTTGTAGCGAATGCCCGCCACATACTCCCCTTTGACGCTGGTGCTACGCAACGGCACACGGCAGCCATTGCAAACCAAAATATGTCGGTCATGGATAAATCCACTTACTTTTACTTGGAGTCTTTCTAAGGATGAATCCACAAAACGGGCTGTGCCTGAGTTGGATAGCTCTTCACCCAACACGTGCCACGGCTCAATACCCAAACGTAATTCCATCTGAATATTGTCCACCGTTACGTTGCCATAATGCGGAAAACGGAACTCAAAAAAGGGATCAAACCACGAAATGTCAAAGTTATAGCCTGCGTCTTTGAGGTCATTGACAACGTCCACCATATCGAGATAAACAAAATGCGGCAACAGGAATCTATCGTGCAACTCGGTACCCCAACGAATCAGTTTTTTCTTGTACGGTTGTTTCCAAAACTTCGCAATCAACGCCCTGACCAACAGGGTTTGTACGAGATTCATGTGTTTGTGTGGGGGCATATCAAACGCCCTGAATTCGAGAATGCCCAAACGTCCCGTGGAAGAATCAGGGGAATAGAGCTTGTCAATGCAAAACTCGGTGCGGTGTGTATTTCCCGTAATGTCCACCAACAGATTTCTGAAAATTCTGTCCACCATCCAAAACGGGACTTCTTCGTTCTCAGGGATTTGGTCAAAGGCTATTTCGACTTCGTACAGGCGCTCATCGCGGCCTTCGTCAATGCGTGGTGCTTGACTGGTAGGCCCAATAAACGGCCCTGCAAACAAGTAACTTAATGCAGGGTGATGCTGCCAGTAGGTCACCAAACTGCGCAATAAATCGGGACGGCGAAGCACGGGGCTATCGGCAGGTTTTGCACCACCAATGGTAACGTGGTTTCCTCCACCTGTACCTGTATGGCGTCCGTCCACCATAAACTTGTCGGTGCCGAGGCGTGAAAAGAAAGCTTCTTCGTACAAAGCACTGGTATTGTCCACCAATTCTTGCCAACTGCTAGCTGGATGAACATTTACTTCAATTACGCCAGGGTCAGGCGTAACCATTAGTTTTTGGATACGATAATCAGACGGAGGAGTGTAGCCTTCTATCCGCACAGGCATTTGTAATTTCTCTGCAGTGGCCTCTATAGAGGCTATTAGGTCAAGGTAATGTTCTAAATATTCAGTAGGAGGTAGAAATACATAAATAATACCTTCTCTTTCTTCTACCGACAGGGCTGTAGTGAAGGTTTCTACCTCAAAAAGCAATGCTTTCTCTTCATCCTTTGCTATATCTCCATCTAAAATGGGTTTGGATTTGACGGGAGACTGGTAGGTAGGGGCAATGGTCCCGTACCTTTTCTCGACGCTGTGCTGAAATTCCCCCAATGGCAATAGGTCTTCAAACGGGCTTCTTTCAACGGGTTCTTCTCGTTTATTTGCTGACACTTTTGGCAATGAATCCAATGGTAAACGCAATCCAATGGGCGAATTGCCTGGAATTAAATAACAATGTGTTCGTCTGAACTGCCATACACAGCTTGTCCATGCTTGGGTAGTATAGTTCCATTTTAAGGGTAAGACAAATCCTGCTGGGTTGTTTAAGCCCCTTTCTAAGACTTTGGCCAAGGTTCGACGCTGGACAGAATCTTTTAAATTCACTTCCAGCGGGTCGAGGTTAACAGGTAGCTTTCCTTCTTCTAATGCCCAATAGATTGGATCCTCATAGGTAGGAGTTAAGTTATTTAGATTGATTCCCAAGTATTTTGTGAGTTCAGTGGCAAAAAGCTCAGCTTCGTGAAACGTGAATTTTTGCTCGTCTTCTTTGGCAACCAACGCATCATTTTTCCAGATAGGTAATCCATCCTTGCGCCAGTAAAGGGCATATTGCCAGCGAGGAAATAACTCTCCTGGATACCATTTTCCTTGCCCAAAATGCAATAAGCCACCATGTGCAAAGCGGTTTTTGAGCCTCAGCGAGAGGTCATACGCCAACTTACGTTTGAGTGGGCCATCGGCGGCAGAGTTCCACTCTGGCGATTCAAAATCATCTATCGAAACAAAGGTAGGTTCGCCGCCCATTGTGAGGCGAACGTCGCCTTCTTGAAGGTCTTTTTCCACGTCATGCCCCACTTGCATGATATTGGCCCATTGCTCTTCGGAATAAGGTTTGGTTACGCGAGGGTCTTCGTGGATACGATATACGTGGTTATCGAATTCAAAAGACACCTCACAAATGTCGGTAGCTCCCGTTACGGGGGCTGCGCTGGTGTAGTCGGGGGTACAGCAAAGTGGGATGTGGCCTTCACTGGCAAATAACCCCGACGTTGGGTCTAAGCCAATCCAACCCGCCCCAGGCACATAAGCTTCTGCCCAAGCGTGCAAGTCAGTAAAGTCGGCCTCGGGACCCGAAGGCCCGTCTAACGATTTGACATCGGGCGTTAATTGTACTAAATAGCCAGAAACAAAACGTGAGGCAATGCCCAAATGCCGTAATACTTGCACCAACAACCAAGCCGAATCGCGGCACGAACCACTCAATGAAGTAAGGGTTTCTTCGCAACTCTGAACGCCTGGTTCCATGCGGACATTATAGAGTAAGTCGCTGAAAACCTTTTGATTAAGGTGAACTAAGTAATCAACGGTATTGATACCCGTCGTGATTTTATTTTTCTCAATCCATTCCATGAGTTTGGGACCTGCTTCGCGAGCTTCCAAATAAGGCACCAATTCTTTTTGGAGTTGGGTATCGTACTGAAAAGGGTATTTTTCCGCCGATTCTTCCACAAAAAAATCAAATGGATTGATGACCTGCATTCGGGCGATAACCTCTACTTCAATACTAAGCTCGGTGGTTTTTTCTGGAAAAACGACCCGCGCCTGATAATTACCAAAAGGGTCTTGTTGCCAGTTGATAAAATGGTTTTTGGGAGAAATTTTAAACGAATATCCCTCAATCGGCGTGCGTGAATGAGGGGCAGGGCGTAACCGAAAAATATGGGGCGACAGGCTTACACTTCGGTCAAAAATGTATTTGGTTTTGTGCGAAATGGCAACTTTTATAGACATAGCCAGCAACGAAAAGTTAGAAAATTAACAGTGGGTTGATAAGAAATCATCGAAAGACGTTCTATGTAAAAAAAGCAAAAAATGTTGGATAAATTAAGCATAGACCTAAAAAATTATACTTTTCCTTTGAGGAATAATAAGAAGGCCGAAGCCTTGCTATCAAAGCCCCCAATTTTTTAGAAATCTTTGGTGGTAATTACTGTCAATGGTTACCTGATGGGGCCGAATAAAAAAGCAATTTCCCTCAATATAGGTGATTTTAGCTTTATTGACCAAAAACGAACAATAGTAGCATATTTGGGGGCTGTTTAAATCGTGAGTATCTCTTGAAACTGAAATAAATTCTCTCTATTTTTGGTTACTTATCCTTACTGTAACAAGATGCGCATTTTAATTGTGGACGACCATCTTATTTTTGGACAAAGTTTGGCGGCACTGCTTACCGAAAGTGAAAATTTTGATGTTGTAGCTACAGTAGGAAGTGGTCGAGCTGCGCTACAGAAGCTTGCCTCCAACGAGGTAGATGTTGTGATTAGCGACTTGCAAATGCCCGAAATTGGAGGCGTAGAACTTGCCTTACAAATTAGAGAACACCACCCTCAGGTGAAAATAATGATTCTTTCAATGATTGACGAGGCGCACTTGATCAGGGAGGCACTTAGAGCTGGGGTACTGGGTTTTGGCTCAAAAACTATTGATAAATGGGAGCTCTCCAAGGCATTAGCGATGATTGAGAAAGGAGAGGTTTACCTCAGCTCTTCCGTGATTCAGGAGTTGAGCCGAACACCCGCCACACACCATACCGAAGTAGTTTCCGACACGGTGGAACTATCTGAACGTGAAATAGAGGTTTTGAAATTGGTGGCTCAAGAGATGAATACCAACGAAATTGCTGAAAAGCTTTTTGTGAGTGTCAATACCATTGAAACGCATCGTAAAAACCTACTGAAAAAACTGGGCGTCAAAAATTCAATTGGGCTGATAAAGTTTGCCATCAGGCATGGTTTAGTTGATTAAATTTAAGACTAATTACGGTGCCCTCCCCTTGGTGCGAACGAATCATTAGTTGATTACCCAACATTTTAGCACGCTCTTGCAGGTTTTGAAAGCCTACTCCTTTTTCGGCGTTGGAGCCGAAGTCGAAGCCTTTGCCGTTGTCACTGACCAACAGAAGCGAATGATGGGTCTGCTGGTGAAGTTCAATAAAGGCTTGGGTGGCCTGTGCATGTTTGAGAATATTGTTACAAAGTTCGAGAATGATGGCGTAGAGATGTACTTCCGTCTGTGGGTTGAGTCGCTGGGAAAAGCCGCTAATTTCTAATTTGAAATGCGTTTTACTACCCAAGTTTAGCTTACTTA
>JBDHXS010000296.1:0-8240 GCA_039810845.1 Runella sp.
CGATCATGATACTCCTTCAAGAGCAGGAAACCAATTGGGGGGAGTATCGTTGAATGCCGACGTCAAAATAGGCAATGGTACTTTGACTTCAACAACGGCTTGGCGCTATTGGAAATGGGATCCTTTAAACGATCGTGATTACACAGGTTTGCCTTCATTCACTATATCCTCAGGCACCTCAGCACACGACCAATTTTCTCAAGAATTCAGGTATTCTGGTAAGATAAATGATAGACTAAGTGGTGTCATTGGTGCCTTTGGCTTGTGGCAGGATTTAAGAACCGATCCAGTGCATACTGAAGAAGCAGGCTCGGCACAGTGGCGTTTTGCCCTCAGCTCACAAGACCCCGTGGTAGTAGCTCGTTGGAAAACTCCAGGCCTATTGGACAACTACGGGATTAAAACTACCTACGATATAAAATCGTCGAGTGTAGCCTTGTTTGCGCAGGCCGACTGGGCGATTACTGACAAATTACACCTCTTACCGGGGATTAGATATAACAATGATTCTAAAAAGGCTAACTACAGCCGCGTAACCTACGGCGGATTGCAAACCACTGATGCGGCTTTACTGGCCTTGAAAAATGGGGTTTACAGCAACCAAACCTTTAATATAGATGCCTCAGAAGATAATTTTTCAGGTCAGTTGACCTTACAGTACAAATTCAATAAAAACGTCAATGCTTTTGGTACGTATTCGTTAAGCTACAAACCAATAGGTGTCAATGTAGGAGGTTTGCCAACCGCCAGTGGGAGAGTATTAACGGAGTTGGCCACCGTAAAACCAGAAGCAGTTTCTCATTTTGAATTTGGAGTGAAAACCAAGCCATCGGCCAATTCGGTTATCAATGTGGTGTTACATAATACCGACATCAAAGATTACCAAACGCAAGTGCAAACACCTGAGCCAGGGGTAAACCGAGGCTATTTGGCCAATGCAGAGCAGGTAAGAGTGATTGGTTTGGAAGTAGATGGAAATATCCGAGTCAACAACCATGTGACCTTTACAGGTGCTTTTGCTTACACCGATGGCAAATATGTGAAGTTTACCAATGCTCCCGTACCTATTGAAGAAGTAGGAGGCGAACAAGCCTTTAAAGATGTTTCAGGAGGGGTGTTGCCAGGTATATCAAAATATGCAGGTTCGTTTGGAACCGAATTGACGACCAAAGGCAGCTTTTTAGGGCTAAAAGGTAACTACTTTGGTGGTCTTGATGTGTATTATCGTTCTACGTTTTCTTCAAGTCCCTCTCCCTCTGCCTTTTTAGATATCGAAGGCTATACTTTGGTGAATGGACGAGTGGGTTTCAGAGCATCCAATGGTATCTCGCTTCTTGTATGGAGCAGAAACTTGGGAAATAAAGATTACTACGAGCAGCTTTTGGTAGCTCCTGGCAGTGCTGGCCAAATCGGTGGTATTTTGGGTGATCCACGTACCTACGGCGTGACTTTGAGATATACTTTTTAATGGATGAAGCGACAATCAACCAACTAAAAAGCGGTCGGACGGTTTGGCCTCCCCTTCAAAACCGCCTGACCGCCATCCATAGACGACTCTTTTGGAGAACAATAATTTTAATTTTCAACATTACTCAACTTTTTAAACAGCGAAAACAATGCAAACACATCCCAACACGACTGTATCAACTTCACTGACACAATTGGAAATACTGGGTTTTGACCGTGTCGGATTTGTCGAAGAAGTCACTCGGTTTACTTCCGATTATGGGCGAATTGTGAGTGTGCGATTTGAAGCCGACGGCGTTCGTTCTCAGGGATCTATAAAATTGCAGTTGGAAAATATAGAACGTTTAGGGAGTTTACTGATACGCTTGAAAGCCATTACGGGCTTGGTGAAAGTTAAAAATTTGATGTAAAAGATTTAAAAAGCTATGATAGATTCCTCTTCTCCAAGCCGAATTTTTGCAGGCGATCGCCTGCTAACTTTTGTTGATTCCGGGTATTATTGATGCAGTTACGGGAGCTTACATTTTGAGTTCGTTTGATGGGAACATCATCAAACCATACATTTCTGCTTACTTACTCATTATGGGAATTGTAGTGATTGTGAAGGCGGTACGCAAAAAGCGACCTAAGAAAAAAACAAAATATGTCGGTCCTTTGGCATTGTTGGGCGGATTCGTGGATGCGGTAGGTGGTGGAGGTTGGGGACCTGTGGTTACGTCAACGCTGATTGGGAGTGGAAGAGACCCTCGTTACACGATAGGTTCGGTGAATACAGCAGAATTTTTTATTGCGGCAGCAGGAGCAGGAATGTTTACTTTGCTGATTGGAGTGGACAATTGGCGGGTGATTGTGGGACTTTTATTGGGGGGAGTGATTGCCTCTCCTGTTGCCGCTTACGTATGTGGGAAAGTAAACCCTAAAGTATTGATGGTGGTGGTAGGAATTGTAATTATTGCTTTGAGTCTGCGAAATATAGTCGCTATTTTTTAATCAATAAGAGAAAGTCATGCAAATCAACATTTTTGCTTTTTCTGTTCCGTTTTTCTTATTTTTTATTCTTTTAGAATATTATATAGGTAGAAAATGTAGGAAAAATATACACCAATTTAATGAGTTTGTAGCCAATCTTCACGTAGGCATTGCCGAGCGCTTGATTGATTTGTTTACGGCAGGAGGTTTTTATTTTTTCTATGATTATCTCTATCGTCATTTTGCATTTTTCAATATTCAACCGAGCCTCTTAGTGTGGGTTGCTTTGCTGTTAGGAACCGATTTTTTGTGGTATTGGTACCATCGTTTTGGGCATGAGGTCAATCTTTTTTGGGCAGCACACGTAGTACATCATCAGAGTGAAGACTTTAATCTGACTACGGGAACGCGAATCACAATTTTACAAGCGGTGGTACGCACAGCGTTTTGGTCGGTATTGCCTATTATTGGTTTTCCCGCCGAAATGATTACGACAGTGCTGATTATCCACGGGTTGTATCCCTTTTTTACGCATACGCAGCTGGTAGGAAAGCTGGGGATATTAGAATATGTTTTGGTGACACCCTCGCACCACCGTGTACATCACGCTTCCAATGAAATCTATCTCGACAAAAATTATGGCGATATGTTTATCATCTGGGATAAGTTGTTTGGGACGTTTGCGAAAGAGACTGAGCCTGCTACGTATGGCTTGACTAAATCTCTGAATAGTTACAGCTTTTTATGGCAGCATTTTCACTTTTTTGTGGAGTTGGGCCTGGCCATAAAAGAGCAACGGGGTATCTTAAACAAGCTGAAAATAGTCTTTGGAAGCCCTGCCGATTTTGATCCTGAGATGCGGTCACGGGCTGAAAAACGCTTTTTGTCTCATCGCAAAGTGGAAGCCCCTACCCAACGTTTTCGGGCGTACGTATTGGGACAATTGGCTTTTACACTATTTGTATTGTTTGCGTTGTTGTTGTTTGAATATTACATGCCGTTACTGCTGCAAGTGTCTGTTTCTCTGTTTATTGTAGTGACACTTATCAACAGTGGCGCAATTTTGGAACAACGCCGTTGGGTCTTTTATCTTGAATATCTGAGAGCAAGTATCCTTATTGAAATGGCGTATTTCTACTATCCGAGTTTTACACTCATTTTTCTTTTCTTTCTCGTGGCTTCATTGTTTTATCTGAAGCCTATTCAGAAACAATACCTACGCCTGATTTACGGAGAACTTTAACATTTAACCATAGAAATGACATGAAATCTATCATCAAAATTGTAGGCGAAGATTATATTATTTCGGCTATTCCTAAATCATACGAAAAAGTTCGACCCTTAAAAAACCGCGATACACTCCCGATTTGTCGAATTAATTGCGAATTAGGGGTATGGCAATATTTGCCAATCGCTTTGCAGGAAGCAAGCACCATTTATCTACATCAGCTCTTGCAAGATGGCCCTTTGGTGATTAGCACCTATAGCCCCGATTGGAACGAATACGGTGCGCGACACTTAAAAGCACTGAATCGAGCTTATCCCAATATTCGTGCATTAGGAGGTAATTTGTTGTTGCTGACCACTGAATACTTCAAGAATATTGTTCATACCATCCAAGAACATGACTTAGGGTTCAACATACTGCAAGATTTTGAAAACCGTATCAGTGAAGCCCTCGGCGTGTATTCAAAATACGAACCTGTATGGGACAGAATAGCGGGAATTACGGAAGACGTACCTTTCCCCGCGACATTTGTCATCAATACCGACCGCCGTATTGTATATGACTATGTCGATAGGGATTTTGAATACATAGTTTCAGACAAAGAGATTGAAAAAGCAGTTAAAATAACAATCTACTAAAAAAATAGAGTACCCTCTTTGCGACACCATAAGAGAATAACTAAAGAAGTGTTTAAACTTGCAGACTGAGCAGTATTATTTGAATCATCCTATTCGTACCTTACAATGTCCTGTAAAACCTGATTTTAGCACTTTATGAACATACTTTTGCTTGATTTGCAAACTTGCTTTAGTTCTATAAATAGGCAGATTTTTGGGGGTTAAAACTAAAAAAAATACATTTTTTTGTTTGGTAATATGAAAGCTGTTTTTCAATTTTGTATCATCAAAGAGACAAGCATTTAGTACTTTTTGAGCGTGTCGTTAAAGCTTACTTCGGGTCTTTTTGTAAACCACCAACAAAACGACTGCCCGTTGCCAGAGTGCTTTAGAAAAGTACAAAAGCATGATATTTTAGAGAAGACTAACGTTAGTCCCAAGGGTGTGGGTACGCCACCACAAGCGATAGGCGTGGCGTGTTTTCTTTTACTTATGAATATTTCTTAGCGCATAGCGCGGACAATCAACCGTACTCGATGGTGGTTGTTGTAGGCGAATTTGATTGCCGCGTTATGCGCTGAGATTAAATATATAAAAACAATAGAATTTATATTTTATGAAGAACAACCTACTAAAATCAACCCTGATAGGCTTTTTAACACTTCTTATAGGTGCTTTTCTTCCCAAGTCACATGATACTACTGTGGGCATGGTACCTATTCAAGGGGGTGTATTGCAGACTTCTGACCCACAGGACGATAGCCCATTAGAAGTGCGGGTAGCTGATTTTTGGATGGATAAAAACCTCGTGACAGTCGCTGAATTTGAGGTGTTTACGCAGAAAACGGGCTACGTGACCGAAGCTGAACGCTTTGGGAATTCAACCATCTTTGATTTCAAACGCCACGACTGGCGAATAGAAGAAGGAGCAAACTTTCGGTACCCGTTTGGTCAAAATGGAGAAAAGGCTCAACCCAATCATCCCGTTACGCAAGTGTCATGGAACGATGCCGCTGCGTATGCCAAATGGAAAGGCAAACGTCTTCCCACAGATGCCGAATGGGAATGGGCAGCTAAAAGTGGAGGAAAGACAGCAACCCAATATCCTTGGGGCGAAACATTAATCGCAGACGGAGGCTACAAAGCCAATACATGGCAAGGAAGTTTTCCCCAAATCAACACGGTAGAAGATGGCTTTCTGACTACCTCACCCGTGGGTGCTTTTGGGGCAAATCCCCTCGGTTTGACCGACATGGGTGGCAATGTATGGCAGTGGTGCGCTGATGCGGTACAACCCACAGGCTGCAATACTGACTTGGATTTGCGGGTACGGAAAGTATGCCGTGGCGGCTCTTTTCTCTGCGACATGAACGTGTGCCACGGCTTCAAGATCGGGAATCGTACCAATTCGACTGCCGAAACGGCGATGGTACACACAGGCTTTCGTTGTGTAAAGTCGCTGTAATGGTCTGACCGCAGGCCTGACTCGGAAAGCGCAAACTATTGAAAATCAATTTTTAACCTAAAATAAATTAAACAAAAAAGCCAATTCGGCGGCAACCGAATTGGCGAAAGTTAAACCAAACAAAAGGCTCATTTGGCAAATGACACACAACGGCTCAAAAGAGCTGTTGCAGTACCTTATTTTTTAATTTAACCGTTCAAATGTAATGAAAAAAAGTTTTCTCTTGCTGCGATTTTTGGGAATCTTGCTGTCGCCTATGCTACTTTGGGCGCAGACCCACCAGCCCATTATCAATGCCACACTCAAAGGTAAAATTGTTGATGAGCGCACCAAAGAGGCGCTGATTGGGGCTTCGGTACAAATCAAAGGTACGACCAACGGCGCCACAACCGATGCCGATGGAGTATTCAATCTTAAGACAGGCCAAAAACTGCCTTTTACGCTGATAGTGAGCTATGTTGGGTATCTATCACGCGAGGTAGTGGTCAATGACAACACCGTAGAAATTAAGCTAACCGAAGGCGGAACAAACCTCGACGAACTGGTAGTGGTAGGCTACGGAACACAAAAGCGGAGCGATATTACGGGCTCTATAGCATCCGTACCGACAGAAATCAAAAGCCAGCCTGTGGCGTCGGTGGAGCGCCTTTTGCAAGGGGCAGTAGCAGGGGCGATTGTTACCCAAACTTCAGGACAGCCAGGTGGAGGCGTGAGCGTGCAGATACGAGGTAATAATTCCATTACGGCAGGCAGCGACCCGCTTTATGTGATAGATGGCTTTCCAGTCAACAATGATTATTCGCTCAATGATGCGGGAGTCACCAATGGACCCAAAATCAATCCACTTTCTACTATCAATACAGCTGATATTGAATCCATTGATATACTTAAAGACGCTTCTGCTACTGCCATTTATGGGTCGAGGGGAGCCAATGGCGTCATTATCATCACGACTAAAAATGGCTCAAAAAACCGCTCTTCTATCAACTACGAGGCCTTTTATGGGGTTCAGAAGGTAGTTCGGACACTGCCTTTACTCAATGCAGGTGAGTGGTGGCAATTGCGAAAAGATGCCGCTCAAAATTCTGGCAAATCGGTTTCACTGCCCAGCGTATCAGGTTATACGCTGGATACGGCAGGTGTCGGAACCGACTGGCAAGCAGCCGCTTTTCGGACGGCTCCTATGCAAAGCCACAGCATTTCATTGCAGGCAGGTTCGGAGCGTACGAAGTTGTCTATTTCGGGGAATTATTTCAACCAAGAGGGGATTCTGTATAATACTGATTTTAAACGTTATACGGCAAGTTTTAATATCGATCACGAATACAGTCGCAAATTCAGAGTCACATCGGGCGTGACAGTTAGTCGTATCACTTCCAATGTTGCTCCTTCTTCTATTGTTGACAACCTGATTCGTACACCTCCTTCATTACCAATTTACCGTACTGATGGTTCATTTGTGGTCAATAGCCCTTTTGAGACAGCACTCCAAAATCCCATTAACTCGCTCTACAATCAACTCAACGACACCAAAACCAATCGTATTTTGGGAAACATTGCAGGAACGTACGAAATTATCAATGGCCTGAGACTGAAAGTGTTGTTAGGAGCTGACATTGTTGACAATCGCCAAAATCGCTACTTGCCCAGTTATACGGCAGAAGGGCAACAATTGCAAGGATTGGCTACTATCGGTTCTATTTCTACCGTCAACTGGTTGAATGAGAATACGTTGAGTTATGATAAAATCTTTGGAGGAAAGCACAAAATCAATGCTGTAGCAGGTTTTACAGCGCAAGCTTCTGAATCAAAGTCAGTGGTAGCAGAAGCCGCAGGATTTGCGACAGACGCTTTCTCGTACAACAACTTAGGAACAGGGATTACTAATCGGACGCCTCGCTCCAGTGCCGACCAATGGTCGTTGGCATCGGTGTTGGGGCGTGTCAATTACGCTTTCAACGACAAGTATCTGGCCACCTTTACCCTACGCGCCGACGGTTCTTCGCGCTTTGGTGATGGCAACAAATGGGGTTATTTCCCTTCGGCAGCTTTGGGCTGGAATATTGCTAATGAACCGTTTTTTAGAAATGTAAAAAGCATTACTAACCTCAAAGCGAGATTGAGTGCTGGGGTGACGGGCAACCAAAATATCCCAACTTATCAATCGCTTTCACAATTGGGCTATTTCCGTTATAATTTTTCTAGTACCACAGTTTCAGGTTATGCTCCTACCACGGTTCCCAATCCACTGCTGAGTTGGGAAAAGACCCTACAAATAGATGTTGGGGTGGACTTTGGGTTGTTGAATAATCGTATTCAGGTCGTGGCAGATTATTACTACAAGAAAACGACCGACTTGCTGCTTACCCGCACTGTACCGGGTACTTCTGGTTTGGCCGATGCCTCGGCGGGACAATTGGCATCTATTTACCAAAACATCGGGGCGGTATTGAACAAAGGGGTGGAGTTATCTATCAACTCGCGCAATCTGACG
>JBDHXS010000297.1:0-8219 GCA_039810845.1 Runella sp.
TTACTTGGGCATGGGGTTCGTTACAATCGCCTTATTTAGAGATGCCGCCCCGTATGCAAACTACGGCTATTCAGATGCTGGGTGGAGGGGTGTTTTCATTGATATTAAGTTTGTTACTGGAGCCAACTGGCGTAGCAGCCTTATCCAAAATAGATGTCAGGACATACGCTGCACTTGCTTATTTAATCATCATGGGGTCGTTTGTAGGCTACTCGGCTTATGTGTGGTTATTGCATCATGCACCGCCTACGCTTACGGCTACTTATGCTTACGTAAATCCAGTAGTAGCTGTAATTTTAGGTTGGATTTTTGTCAACGAAAAGCTCAGTAATCGCTCTTTAATTGCCTCTTTAGTAGTTTTAGTAGGCGTAGTGTTGATTTCAGTTGGCAGGAAAGTTTCTGTCAAAAGTAGGCAGTAAGCAGTTTGCCGTTTAACTGGATACTGAACGGGTTTCTTTTTACACATTTTCCTTTCTACTTTACCCCTTTTTCTATGTCTCGCAATGTAGCTATTTTCTTGTTTGATGAAGTTGAGGTACTCGACTTTGCAGGGCCTTATGAAGTTTTTAGTGTCACAGGACTTCGCACTTTCACTGAAAAACCTTTCAATGTTTATACCGTAGCCGAGAAATCGCCCGTGGTGGCGCGAAATGGTTTGACTATCATCCCCGATTTTTTGTTAGATAATTGTCCTACGCCTGATATTTTTTTGATTCCAGGCGGTGGAGGGTATAGTGCTGATGGCAAGCCTTTTGGCAGTCGCCGTGAAATGAACAATCCCGTGGTGCTGGAGTGGGTTAAAAAGCAAGCTGGACAAGTAGAATTAGTGCTTTCGGTATGTACAGGAGCATTGATTTTGGGACAGGCGGGGCTTTTGGAGGGATTGCAGGCTACAACGCATTTTAAGGCATTGGATTCGTTGAGAGCGATTTCGCCTGCCATTGAGGTAGTAGAAAATGTGCGTTACGTGGACAATGGAAAAGTGATATTATCGGCGGGTGTTTCGGCAGGGATTGATATGTCGTACTATGTAGTAAGTAAATTGCTGGGAAAAGACGTAGCTGAGGAAGCGGCACGATATGCACAGTACGATTATTGGCAATCCTGATTTTCAGACCCGAGTGAGCCGAAAAACTACAAAGAAAAGTTAGGGCAATACATTCTTCTTCTTGAATGCCACAGTGAAGTCCTGAATTGCGTCACTCATCCGATTTTTGTTTAGAATATAATCGGAGATTCCTACCTTCAAGTCTTCAACTCATTGGATTATGGCAGAATTATTGACTTTCAGACAAAAGTGGCAACTGGCCTTGCGATTATTGGTACTTTATCTGCCTATTTTGCTCTTTATCAGTGTGCCAGCAAGGATGGAGTCAATTACGCTCGAAAATATATACCGAGAACTCCCTATAATGATTCGGTATAGTCTGGTGTCTTTCTGTTTATATTTTGTTTGGATCGGCGCAACGGATTGGATTCAACTGCGGCTTTTTCAACGATTTGGCCCCGATTTTTTTATGAAGACCAACGTAGCTACGTTGATTCTTACCTTTCTTATCGCATTGGGATTAGCCATTCTTTATATGTATGCCCTTGACTTTATCTTTTCCATCTTCAAATATGTCCGTGTCACATGGTTTCATGCGCCACTCCATCGAGTCCGCAATCCAGCTTTTACCTTGGAAGAAATGCAGTTTAATCGGCGGCTTGATGTGGGTTTTTCTATCATTATTATGCTTTCTTCGTTTTACCTAACCATCAGTCAACGAGCGTATCAGCAATTGAAAAACGTGGAACTGAAAGCCGAAAAGTTTGAAAAAGAAATGGCATTGGCGCAATTCGAAGCATTAAAAAATCAAGTCAGCCCGCATTTTCTTTTTAACAGCCTTAACATTCTTGTGTCTTTGGTTCACGAAAATGAGCATTTATCGGAGCAGTTCATTAAAAAACTTTCTAAAGCATACCGATATATTTTGGAGCAAAAAGAACAGACGCTTGTCAGCCTCAGAACTGAATTGGAATTTATTGAATCCTACACTTTTTTATTGAAAATTCGTTTTGAGAATAAATTTGAAGTACAGATTGAGGTGCCGACAGAAATTCAGAATCACTACCATATTGCCCCTTTAACCCTACAAATGCTAATAGAAAATGCAGTTAAGCATAATCGTATGTCGATTCAGGAACCGTTATTGATAAAAATTTATTGTAATGAGAAGTGTCTCATTGTTGAAAATACGCTTCAAGCTCGTGAAGATACTGCTCCCTCAACGGGAGTGGGTTTGCAAAATATCATCAGCCGCTATTCCTTCCTGACAGCGCTTAAAGTAGAATATGGAGAACACCAAAATTGTTTCATTGTACATATACCACTCCTGAAATGAATGTGATTATTGTTGAAGACGAGAACCGTGCGGGCCATCAACTGGAAAAAATGATTAGAATGTATGATTCTACAATCACTATTTTAGCTCAGTTACCTTCTGTTAGGAAAACCGTCGAATGGTTTCTTCAAAATCCAGCTCCTGATTTGGCATTTATGGATATTCATTTGGAAGATGGAGAAGCATTCAGCATCTTTCAGAAGATACCTCTGAAAGTACCCGTCATTTTTACCACCGCTTACGATGAGTATATGTTGAAAGCTTTTAGGCTAAATACCATTGATTATCTACTGAAACCTATCGAATTTGATGAAATGGTCAGGGCGATTGAAAAATTTAGATCATTACGAAATGAATGGATACCTGATTACAAAATACTAATAGACCTGATACAACAATCTAAAAATAGGCTTTATCGAGAGCGGTTTATGGTCAGTATAGGGGCTAAAATCCACAGCTTGGAAATAGCCAATACGGCTTTTTTCTATTCGGAAGAAAAATCTAGTTTTTTGGTGACTAAAAATGGGCTCTCTTATCCAATGGATTATAGTCTTGATCAACTGGGAGCGATGCTCGACCCTACGCTTTTCTTTCGCATTAATCGTCAATATTTGGTTTCGAGACAGGGGATTAAAGCAATTTATACGTATTCACCCACTAAAATTAAGGTGGAACTGGAACCCGATTCACGTCAGGAAGTATTTGTGAGTGTGAACCGAATATCAGAATTCAAAGATTGGCTGGGACGATAAATAAAACACCGCAATTGTAAAACAACAGCGGTGTGTTCTTCAGTTATCTATCAACTATAAAAAAATGGGAGGCTTTGAGTCTCCATTTTATTAAGTTATAGTTGAAAGTAGGATTGGGATTGTACTAAGAAAAAAAAAATTAGATGAGTATCTCGATTCACCTACTGAGCGAAGGATTTCAGTAGATGAATCTATTTTATACTTGCTTGAAAAATCGCAAAGAAAAGCAACTCCATTTGCAATTATTGTAAAGATTTGATACTTTGCTCAAGTTTTAACGTTATCTTTAAAATAAGAACCGTAATTCCCCCTTTTTGAGGGATAAAACGACAAAAGTTTCATTAGAAGCTAAAAACGCCACTTTTAACATCTCAATCACCATGAAAAAGTACATTTATTCTTCCTTATTTGTTGCTGTAGCCCTTTTAGCAGGCTGTTCTAAATCTGAACCCGAACCTGAGCCTGCCGAACAAGTGATAGGTTCTTATACCGTAGATAAATATACGGAATCCTTCAAATGGGCAAATGACCCAAGAGAATCTTCTGATACATATACCTTCCCACTCAAGGAAGTTTACAATGGTGTAACTTATGTAACTACTGCTACCTTAGAAGTGGCTAAAACAGCTTCTAATATTGTCAATGTTACGTTTGCTCAGAAACTGACAGCTTCTAATGGAAAAAATGAAAGTAATAATAGCACCTTTACTGCCATAGAGCTAAAGAAAATAGAGGGGGCAAGTGGAGAATTTGACATGCTGGATGCTGGTGTTAAAATCGGAACAATTGGTAAAAATGCGATTTTGATTGAAGATATCTATAATGACAAAGATAGTTTGGGGCGTGCTTACACCTATAAGATTCAATTGTCGGGCAAAAAAGCGCAATAATTGGCGTTTTAAATGAAAAATGATGAAGCAGTGCAGGTATTTTTGGTTGTTTTGGGTTGCTTCTATTTTATTTTCTCCAATACTTTTGGCCAATGACCAGCAACGGTACTTGGCCATTTTGCTTCTTAATCTTGATCGCAGCTTAGATGCAGATTTAGACTTGCTTGAAGGCGGAGTCAAAGCGGGCTGCAATGCCGTTCACCTCACTATTCACTGGGATCAGGTATATCCCACCGCTACCTCTCAGGCCGATTGGCGTAAATATGACAACCAGATTGCCCTTGCGCAAAAGTTGGGTGTAAAAGTAGCTCTCCGTATTCATGTAGGACGTAATGAAGGACGTATTCAAGGTTTTGGAATCCTGAAGATCGTCAGCGCGACCACCAAGGTAAATTACTTTTGGGGGCGTATAACACCACCTTCTTTAGCTATGCCCACCGCCCCTCGGTTGAGAAGGCTCGTAATTTCGTTAAAGAAGTCTGCCAACATTACAATACCCAACAACAGCAGGGAGTTATCGTTTGGGTTTCGGTAACTACCACCCCCACCCAAGAGCTGGGATATCACTACGAAAACTCTCCTGATGGTAACGGAACCTACCCCGCTGTTTATGACTATTCCCTTGTGATGCAGCAGGAGTTTAGGATTTGGCTTAGTCGTAAGTATAAAAAAATAGCCCGCCTCAATGTACAATGGCAGACCGAATACGGTAGTTTTGATCATGTACTTCCTCCCGTTGCGCCAAAGAATCTTACCCAAACTTTCTGGGATCAGTCGGGGCGAGATTGGTATCTGTTTCGACACGCAATGCTTAAATTGTTTATTGATCAAACCACAGAGACAATCAAAGGTGTAAATGCAACTTATCGCGTTGTTTCGGATGTGGGTTCGGTCTTTGATGATCTTAGTGGAATCCGAGGCACGTACGGATTTGTAGATTTGAACCGCTCAACCGATGGCATTAAGATCAATGATGCGATTGAGTACGACAATCGTTTCTCTGCCGATGTTGTACGGAGCAATGCGTTGCCTGATAAATGGGTACTTAATGAAGCTTTTGCCGACCCTAATTTTGACCGAGCCGAAATAGCTCGACAGATTGATGAAAATTATGCTCAAGGAACTCGGTGGCTCAGTGTTGTGATTGGAACAAAAGCAAGTTTAGAGCATGTACGAGAAATTATCCAAAAAGTGGTAACCAAATGGCTAAAAACACCTTATGCATCCATCAATACCCGTGCTGCCATGACTTATAACTTGTCGCGAGTATTGGAGTTTGGCTATTTTAGCGGAGGTGTTTATGGAGAATGGGTCAACCGAGCTGGCCCTGAGTCTAACCGACAACCCGTGGATATTCGCATGACAGAGGATTTACTGGCTGATTCTTTACAAGGGTCTATCAATCGTCCTCCGTTTGTTAAGAATTCACTCCCGACCAAAACCATTAGAGTCAATAGCCCTTTTTCGTATCGCCTTAGCCCAGAGGTATTTATAGATTTAGATGGGGCAATAAGTACTGTTGAGGTTCAAGGAGTACCCGATTGGTTAAGGTTTGCAAACAACATTTTTTCGGGAACACCTACAAGTACAGGCAGTTTTAAGATGACGCTGCGTGCTACCGATGATGACGGTGCTTCGGTTGAAACATCTTTTACCATTGTTGTTGATAATGCTGGTCAATCCAATGTGCACCCCACTGTACGAAAGCGTATCCCAGATGCCATTGGGCTATATAAGCAACCGCTTGTTCTTGCAATTTTAGATAGTACTTTTTTTGATGCAGATGGGTTTATCAGTCGAATAGAAGTAAGCGGTTTACCTGCTTGGGCGCAGTATCGACGTGGTGAAATTAGGGGACTGGCCGATGTCGTTGGCGAATATGTGATTACTGTTCGTGCGTATGATGATGAGGAAGCCGCAGTGACCACTACATTCAAAATAACCGTCAACTACCCGACGGTTATTTTTGATTTGATACAAGCAGGAAAACCTGGGCAGCGTTTTTTTATCAAGCGATTAGAAAAAAAAGATATATTGCTGGGAGGGAGCCTTCCTCCTTTGCTTAATATTTATGCCTCATGTGATGCCATTTTTGACGCCTTCGATTTGGAGTTTTCGGGTTCTTACTTGCAGTCAGTAAAAACCAATCGTTCTCCGTTTTCGCTATTCGACGGTGACAATGGGTTCCCAACGGTGGCAGGTACTTATTTTCTAAAAGGAACAGCCTATTTTCGTAAAGAACTCATCGCTTCTACGACCTATCAATTTGAAATTGCTCCTACCGACCTCGTTACAAAGCAACCTATTCCCATAGATGATTGGGTTATTTATCCCAACCCAGTTAGGGATTTTTTGAACATAAAAATTCCGACTAATACAACTTATGAGCAGATTCAATTGGTAACTTTAACAGGGCAAGTAATTCCCTTGACCGAGCAAGCTATTTTCAAAACTGATTTACTTATTTCACTCAATTTAAGGCTTCTCAATCTTAGTTCGGGCATTTATTTTCTGAGAATGCAAAACCAAGAGGGAATATGGCGCGTTTTTAGAGTGATAAAACAATAGGGATGAATTACGAATTACGAATTACGAATTACGAATTGGGGTCGCAGGTGCAAATATTCTTTGGACATTTCTCCCGAGCGGCATTCTTATTGGTTTTAGCCTTTATCTTATCAGTTAAGTCTATCATCGCCCAAACTGACGATAAGCAGCGGTACATAGGACTTCAATTGCTTAATCTAAACACCGAGTCTGATTATGGACTTGATATCATAGAACAATCGGTTGGTTATGGCTGTAACTTGGTAGTGATTACCATTTATTGGGATGAGGTGTACAAAGAGGCTACTTCTATGCCCGATTGGCGACAAGCCGATCGCCAAATGGAACTCATTACGCGTTTGGGTGTAAAAGTAGGATTACGTATTATGGTAGGTCGCAAAACCGACCGTCTCACTGGTTTCTGGACGGCCAAAGAGACCATGAGTGATGATTTGGGAAGGCCTTTATCTGGTGCTTATGGGCGTACTGGCTTTAGCTTTGCTCATGCTCCTACTGTGGCCAAAGCCCACAATTTTATTAAAGAAGTGTGTCAGCGGTACAATACTTACCAAAACCAAGGGAAAATTTTATACGTCACCTTTGTAAATACACCTACGCAAGAATTAGGCTATCATTACGAAACAGAACTCGATGGTGATTATAAAAAATTATATGCAACGGGTTTTGATTATTCGGCCCCTGCTACCGATGCTTTTAAATTATGGTTGAGACAGCAATACAAGCGGGTCAATAAATTGAACTATTTGTGGGGGACGAAATTTAGTACATTCAACGACGTACGTCCGCCAAATACTGCTTATAAGCCTTTGCCAGCTTATCAGACCCGTGCGGGTAAAGATTGGTATTTGTTTTCTCATCTTCAACTCAAAAATTACATTGACCAAGGAATCAACACCATTAAGCAAGTTAATGCTTCTTATAAAATAGTGAATGAATATGGGGCTGTGATTGATGCCCAATCGGCTGTTCGAGGTACGATTGCCTTTAAGAACCTTGACCAAAATGCCGATGGTACAAAAGTGCATGATGAGCCCTTCTGGAATCATCGATTTGTCACGGATGTGTTACGTAGTAATCGTAGTGGTAAGTGGATAATGAATGAAACTTTTTTTGCTCCTGGATTTGCTACTGACTTACTAATCAATCATTTCAATGAGTGTTTTGAAAATGGGTGCAAAGTAGTAACAATGGTAGCAAGTACCCCTGACCCACGCTTACAGAATATCTTTGAACCAGTGTCTGCTCGTTGGAAAAATACTACTTTCAGTGATGTATTCGCTCCTATTAAAATGAGTTACAAGGTTTCGGAGGTATTAGATTCAACTGCCGCTCGTGTTGAAAAAGAATGGGAAATAAAAGCACCTAAAGCGAAGCCTCAACCTGTAAATGTGGAATTGGTAGAAGATATTTTGAGTGAAGATTATTGGAAACCACTTTTGGTCAATGTGCATCCTGTGGTCAGTAATCCTGTCACAGAGCGTGCCAGCAAACCTCGGAAATTATACACTTATACCCTTCCTAAAGATATTTTTACTGATCCTGATGGGGAAATAGTTCACATAGAAGCCATAGAAAAGCCTCAGTGGCTTAGTTTTAACAATGGCGTTTTGTCAGGCAATGTCTCT
>JBDHXS010000298.1:0-8206 GCA_039810845.1 Runella sp.
ATAAATATGGAACTCCTCCTGCTTCAAATACCGAAATAGCATCTGGCTGATACATTCCGAATACAGGCCATTTTTTTAGCGAAATGGCATTGTCTTGGTCGCTTACATCAATGGCGTTTTCATCTAAGTTATAATTTTTAAAGCCCAAAGGAAAAATAGCCGTCACCGATTTTGAGATTAAATTGATTCTGGCAATGGCATTGTTTTCTTGCAATGTCACCCAAGCTGTTTTAGAATCATCAGAAACAGTGATATACTCAGGCTCTATGTTTCTGGCAAAATCAGCGTTGGGCCCAAATATTCGTAAACCTTTGGCCATCAAAGCGGCTTGTTGAGGAGCGAAGGATGAAAAATCAAGATTGACCACCGAATAATTATCCTCCACCGAAATAATCGAAACGCTACCTATGGGGTCAACAGTATAGGAGTCATTGGGTTCTCCTTCATTGGCTGTCAGAATGAAGCGACCATCGGGCGAAAAAGTAATCATGTCAGGTAAAGCTCCTACCGAAATCACTTTCAATTCTTTGTAGTCAATGGTGTTGAATACAACTACTTTGCCCGCCTCTTGCTTATTCAAAGACTCAATAGCAGCAGCGAGTTTTCCGTTATAAATACTTAGGCTATTGACAGCCCCACCATAGGGTACCATAGCGATACTGCCTATTACTTTCATAGCCGCTGGATTGCTCATGTCAATCACATCAATTTTATTGACAGCACTGTTGTTAACTACAAACAATCGGCCTGTGAAAGCATCGTAAGCGCTGATTTCTGCCGCACCTAAATCACCAATGTCAATGCTACCAATTTCAGCAAAGGTGGCAGGGTTTTCGTTGATACCAGGGTCGAGTCGGTGATCGGCACAACTATAAATAAAAAATAACAGTGTGAGGGGTAGAAGTAACTTTCGCATATAGGTTTTTTTTCAGCAAAAGTACCTTCCCAATATTACCTTGATATGAATAAAATGTTAATCGCAGGTTAAATATAAGACTAAGTAATCTGATTTCCTCTCTAGCATTCCCAAAAACTACTTATTTGATTGAAGTAGAGTGCATTTGGGTTAATAGCCATCTTTTGTTTTTCCTGATTAAAATAGCGCTCTCAAGCCACCTTACCGTGCGTTTTTCGTTGGTGGTAGCATTGGTAAGATAGGCCGTATTAAAATAGCTGACCCAAGCTATGTCCCTTTTTACATTGATTTTAATATACTTAAAATCATTCGTTCTGACCCATATACGCTTCTGTGCTTGTCGTTTATTGATAAGATTTCTCAGTGTATCCTCATTCCAAACTTTTCCCACCTCATATAATTCAAACTCAGGTGTACAGTTTTTCTCAAAATATCGGATGTCATCCTGCACAAACAACTCAAAAAAGTCAGCAATTACATTTTTAAGTTCGGTAGTATCTTTCGCCAAGTTTTGCGAAAACCCTATACTACTTACAAAAAACAGCACTGGAAATAGGATACTTTTTTTCATTGTTTTTTTATCGGCAAAATACAGAATATTTCCGACAATTGGGTCAATATACATCAATGACCCCAACCTATACTAACTGCTTACTTTTAGCTTAATTTCTGTGGTGAATTACACAAAAAGTAGTTTGAGAAATCAAAAAAACGTAGTTTTAATGCTTCATTAACAAACGTTCGACATGCGCTTTTTTACCTCCTACGCCTTTCTATTGGTTTCTTTTTCGGCCACTTTTGGTCAAAAACAACCTGCGCCTTACTTCCCTCCTGCTCATACGTGGGCAGAAAAAACACCTGCTGAGATGGGATTAAACCCTACCAAAATTCTGGAAGCAATTGCCTTTGCAAAGGCGGGGGAATCCAAAAACCCGCGAAGTATGGAGCAGTCACATTATCAAAGTTTTGGGAAAGAGCCTTTTGGGTTTGCTATTGGGCCTTTTGCTGACCGAGGTGACCAAACGGGAATTATTATTTATAAAGGCTACATAATAGCCAAATGGGGCGAGCCTTCTCGCTGTGATATTACGCACAGCGTTACCAAAAGTTTTCTTTCGAGTGTGGTGGGTTTGGCCGTGGACAAAGGACTCATTCGGAGCGTAAACGATACCGTTGCTTCTTACATACCACCGATTGAATTGTATGGTCAACCTGTTCAGCGTGCCGCCGATGATTTTGGAAAACCAGAATTATTGAACCTTTTTGAGACACCTCACAACCGCCGCATTACGTGGGATAATATGTTGCGTCAAACCTCTGATTGGGAAGGAACGCTTTGGGGAAAACCTGATTGGGCTGATCGCCCAGATAAAGATGCAGCTACGTGGCTTACCCGCCCGCGCAATACCCCCGGCAGCGTGTATGAGTATAATGATGTGCGGGTGAATGCCCTCGCTTTGGCAGCCACGAGTGTCTGGCGTAAGCCATTGCCTCAAGTATTGAAGGAAAATATCATGGATCCTATCGGTGCATCAAATACCTGGCGTTGGACAGGCTACCGCAATGCTTGGATTGTACTGGATGGTCAACTGGTACAATCAGTAAGTGGCGGAGGACACTGGGGCGGAGGGATGTTTATCAACGCGTTCGATATGGCTCGTTTTGGGTTGCTGACATTACACCGAGGCAATTGGAATGGTAAACAATTATTATCGGAACAGTGGGTGAAACAGGCTACCACACCTACACCCGCACAGCAAACGTATGGATATATGAATTGGTTTTTGAATACAGATAAAAAACCACTTCCCAGCGCGCCAGCCAATGTGTATTACCACGTCGGAAACGGTACTAATATCGTTTACGTAGATCCTGATCATGAACTGGTGATGGTTGTTCGATGGATTGAAAACAGTGCTTTAGACGGGATCGTCAAACGAGTCTTAGAAGCCTTTACGCCCACCGTACCTGATACTGAAATTTACCTGACAGAGTTGAAAGTAAACGCAGGGAATATATCCGTTGGAAAACCCGCTAATATCACAAAGAGAGCAGGCTACGACAATCAGCCTTCATTTACACCCGATGGCAAAAAAATACTTTATACCCAACAAGCCAACGGTCAAACCGATATTTGGTCCTATGATTTGGGAAAGAAGACAAATACAACATTGACCAAAACGGCTGAAAGCGAGTATTCGGCAACGGTGATGCCCGATGGAAAACAGTTTTCCGTAATTCGGGTAGAGCCTGACGGCACACAACGACTTTGGCAATTTGACTTAGCAACAGGGAAAAACTCCAAACTTGTTTTGCCAAATATCAAGCCTGTGGGGTATCATTGCTGGTTTGGTGCTGATTCGTTGATTTTGTTTGTACTGGGTCAACCCAATACGCTGCAACTCGCCCGCGTTTCTACCGACCAAGGTCAAACCATCACCACCAACGTAGGTCGCTCACTATTACGGGTTCCTTCACAGAAAGCCGTGAGTTTTGTGCATAAACTATCAGCAAACGAATGGCAGGTGGAGTCGTTGGATATGAATACTTTACAAACTAAAAAACTCATTCAAACCCCTATGGGCAGCGAAGATTGTGCTTGGGTAGCAGATGGTACACTATTGATGGCGCAGGGGGCTAAATTGTATAAATGGAATGCCAAATACGATGTAGATTGGCAGTTATTGGCCGACTGGAGCAGTTGGGGAATCAAACAAATCACACGCTTGGCCGTCAACCCCAAAGGTACACAATTAGCATTTGTAGGGCAGTGATTGTGAATATTTCTAATCCCCAGCAAAGAAGAGCCCTTTGATAATTTTATCCCAGGATTCTTCTTTGTTGATTCGTACCCAACCCATTAACCCATAGTCTGAGCGAACTAAAAAATGGTCTTCCAACTCAAAATCAGGTTTGCCAAAATCAGTCAAAACTACTTCGATTTTATACCCTTTGGGCAAGGAAGCGACAACTTCTGTACCAGTTTTGTCTTTGTACAAAACAATGTCTTTCAAGGTAACGGATTGTAAACCAACGTAATAAAAAGGTTGTACTACCTCAGTAATGGTATCACTTTTGATTTGAAATTTCCGCTTTTTGTCGAATAGATTATTGGTGTGTCCATTGACGTAAAAGGTGCCGTTGTTGGTCAGATACAATTCCAAACCATTTACAGTTCCTAACATTTTTCCTGCTTTGGTGCCAATGCCGAAACTTGGGTCTTCGCTAGGTCCATGTGAAAAAAGGACGTAAAGCGAATCCTTGAACAGCGGGTTTTTGAATGCGGCCAATTTTTCAAAACAGGGCGCATCGGGATCTGGACAATACCAAGGGTCGGTTTTAGGTAATTGAATGGCTTTTTTCCGAATCAATTTTACTTCACTCTTATTATAGCCAAACACTACTGGATTCATTCCTCCGTCAATTTTTGCTCTGGTCAATTGAGGAAAGTAATTATTGGTTTGCCCAAATAACTGATAACCAAGCACACACAAAAAAATACTAAAAAAAAGAAGATACTTCATACGTCTTAGCGGTTACAATTGAACTCCAAATCGTTTTCCCAATACTTCCAACGAATCTACTACTGGAGGAAGCAAGTCAATTCCTTCCTGTGTGCGTATGGCTTCAAGTTCGCGTTCCGGATCGCCAGGAATAAGCACCTGCTTTCCTTCTACGGCCTGCGCTGACCGAAACCGTCGTATCCAATTGTCCATGTGGGCTTTAAATTCATCGGCAGGACGGAAACCGTCAATGCGCATGGCTCCAAAAAAATGCCCTGTTCCTTTTCCCACACCTTCAGCAGCGGCCATAAACCCAGCAGTAGCAAAAGGCGGTACCCAAGGACCGTAATTTGCTCCCGACAATACCCCTGAAAAAATATCCACAATAGAACCCAATCCGTAACCTTTGTGACTACCATGCTCACGGTCAGAACCAAGGGGTAACAACGCACCGCCGTTTTTAATGGGGTTGGCGTCAGTAGTTACCTGCCCGTTGGCATCCTGAGCCCATCCAAGCGGGGCAGGTTGGTTTTTGCGTTGGAGGATTTCAAATTTACCATAAGCAGCAGCTGTACTGGCAAAATCCGCCACAAAAGCGGGCTCTTCGCTGGCTGGTACAGCTACAGCAATGGGGTTAGTGCCCAGCATTTTTTCCAACGAAAAAGTAGGCGCTACCAATGGCGCGGCATTGGTCATGGCTATACCAATCATGTCGTGTTCCAGAGCCATCATGGCATGATAGCCCGCAATGCCAAAGTGGTTAGAATTTTGTACAGATACCCAGCCCGAGCCTACATTTTTTGCTTTTTCGATGACAATTCCCATCGTTTTCGGTCCGATCACTAAGCCAACACCTGCATCGCCATCAACCACAGCCGTACTGGGAGACTCATGGACAATACGAATATTAGGAGTTGGGTTAAGCCTTCCATGGTCAAAAAGGCGCACATAACCAGCGAGCCGGGCAATACCGTGAGAATCAACACCGCGCAAGTCAGCAGAAATCAGAACGGTGGAGGCCAAGGTTGCATCGGCTTCGGAGAAACCGATACTTTGGAATATATTTTTGGTAAAAGTATGTAGCTGTTGAACCGAAAACATAAATGATTTGGATAGAAAATTGACGTTTTAAATACTACTGCAAAGGTCGTAAGAAATGCGAGACTGACCAGCGGTTTTGCATAATTGAAGTAAAAGAATGCAAATAGTTACTTCTATGATTTACCATCCTAAAAATAGCCTCCAATGAACAGACTTTTGATGACCTGCTTGGTATTATTTTCTTTCTATTTCGTAAATGCACAAGCTCCCAATTCTCTTTCAGCCAAAGAAAAAAAAGACGGCTGGAAATTGCTCTTCAATGGCAAAGATGTGACGGGCTGGCACAGTTATGGGGCACAAGGCATTGGCTCGGCTTGGTTGGTGGAAAATGGTGCATTAAAACTCAATGTCCCCAATCGGGCAGGAAATAAAGCGCCCAATGGCGGTGATATTGTGAATAGTGAGCCAATCACGGGTGATTTTGAATTCAAAGCCGAATGGAAGGTTAGTCCACTGGCAAATAGCGGCATTTTCTTTTTTGTGAAAGAAGCCGCTCAGTACAAAAACATGCACGATACGGGCTTAGAATTGCAAGTATTAGATGATAAAATCTATGAAGGAGCCGCAGAAAATAAACACCGCGCAGGAGACTTTTTCGGTGTAGCCAATGCCCGTATTCGAGAAGTAAATCCCGTTGGAGAATGGAATCAAGTACATTTTGTGGTTCGTAAACAAAAACTGACGGTTTCTCTAAACGGTTTTGTCATACAAGAACACGACCTTTCTGGTGCCGATTGGAAACAGCGAGTAGCAGGAAGTGGATTAAAAAACGCCCCGATTGCTCAGGGCGTTTTTACGGGTTTGATTGGATTGCAGGACTGGGGCAGCACGGTTTGGTACCGTAGTATCAAGTTTAGAAAGTTATAGGTATTTCCACAATGGTATCATCCCATCCCAAACGCATAACAGCGTTGCTGCCTTTGGGGAAGTTGATGGAGAAATTCTCCAAAGGCGCATCGGTTGATTTCTTAGAAGGCACAGTAAAACGAGCCACATCATTTGCTTCTTTGTACTTGAAGGCACCCCAATAGTCCAAATCACTGTTTAGGATAATGGTCCATTCGGTTTCTCCTGGAATAGAAAAGAGCGAATACGTACCTGCTTTTATTTTTTTGCCTTGAATGGTGGCATCCTGATAAAATTTGATTTCGGTATTTTCATTGGCTCCCGTACGCCATACTTTGCCGTAAGGGACTAATTTCCCAAAAACTTCACGGCCATTTTTGTTGGGACGACTGTAAATAACACGTACCATGGCCTTCTCCCCATCTTTGCGATCATGAGCAAAATGGTCAGGGAAATAAGCAACATCCATCGGACTTTTGTCAAGACCTCTAAAACTTTGTGTCCAAGCGCTCAAAACGGATAAACTTAACAGAAAAGATAAAAGGGTCGTCTTTTTCATTGTTTTTGAGAGAGTTAAAGTAAATAAATAGATTATCGCATACTTGGCCGAGGCAATACGGGAAGGCTTTCGTGACCATCTTCTCCCACTGCCTGTACGGCAAAGAAATAATTGTCTTTAGAATAAGGCAAAGTAAGACCATTTTTATCCGTAAAAAACTTCTTTTGCCAAAAAGGCCAATGTGTTTCTCGCATCAGCACATAATATCCTTTTACCTTGCCTGCCTTAGGTGTCTGCCAAAAAAGCGAGGTGGTATTGGTTAAATTACGGGCTTCGAGCGTTACATTTTGCGGCATGGCAGGAGCTTTGGCTAAATTGGCCAAGGAAGCTAAATTGACACAAGTGTTTTTTCGCAGATATTCAAAATCCATGTGTTTAGCATAATCGCCATATTCTATGCCTTTTTCGATGCGTAAATCCTGGTGTTGATTGTTGAAGTTTTCGTTCATCTCTGTAATACGTACTGCTGCAAAATCACGGTTGACAAATGGCGTATGGTCTCCGCCGCGCAAGTAGCGGTCGTTGCGATAAATGAGTTTTATCTCCAGATTATCCACGTATCTTTCGCCGATTTCTTTCACATATCGCGCCAGTGTACGGGCTTTTCCGTCGTTTTCTGCTCCATATTGGCGAATACTATTGGCGCGTTTATCAGTTTCAAATCCAGAAAGTCCTTCGCTGAATACGCGTATCTTCGTGTTATCAATGATGCGGGTATCGGGGCTGTGGTTGGAGCCCATGATGTCGTTGTTGAGCAGCGCTTCGAGGTTCCATTTTTCAGTAACTGCTCTTTCGGCCAAGTGATTGGCCCCCAATAATCCCTGCTCCTCACCGCTGACAGCCACAAAAATAATGGTAGCTGGAAAGGAATGTTTACTCATCACGCGGGCCAATTCAATGACTGCTGCTGTACCGCTACCATCGTCGTTAGCACCTGGGGCATCAGATTCGCGATTATTAACATCACTTACTCGGCTATCAATGTGACCGCTCACCATAAAAATACGGTCGTCGTTAGTGTCGGTACCCTTGAGCGTGGCTATGACATTGCCAATTTCATGTGCTACATCCACGCGTCTTCCGTCGGGTTGAAGCGTCCAAGTATCGATAGTTGCAGTCATGCGCCCGTTGGATTGCTTAGCAAATTCATTAAAACGACTCAATACCCACTGCCGAGCGGCACCAATTCCACGTTTGGAGTCAGTGACTGTACTCATGGTATGACGCGTACCAAAGCTCACCAATTTGTCAATATGACTACGCAAGCTATCGGGAGATACT
>JBDHXS010000299.1:0-8202 GCA_039810845.1 Runella sp.
CCCATCACGATTGTGCCACAATACTATCCACCTCAGAACATTACTCCCGCTGAAGCAGGTGTTTTGATTGATGACAAACTCCATGAACGCGATATCATCGCTTTGATTCCCTACTGGGCTTCACAAGGATTGATTACTGTTGAAGAAATAGAAACGACAAAAATGTTGGGACTCCTAAAAGACATAGATTATAAGTTTACTCAACTCAAACCGCTGGGAAGCAACGTTCCTCGTTACGAAAAAAGACTTTTTGACGGACTTTTTTATTATCGGAGGGAAGTGTTGCTATCCTCTCTCCAACTTTCTTTTTATACAACCATGGGGGCCGTGAAAGAACTTTTAAGAGAAAAAGTAAAAGCCAATAAACACTATGAAGGCAAAGGAATAGAAGCAGGCCGTGCTATGATTATCCTGGGTATTGCGGCTATGGTATTTTCGATTATTCTATTTGTTATCTCTCAGATTGATAACCTCAGCGCCATCCATTTTTTCTCTGTCGAAACAGCAGTAGGTACATTTATTCTTGGCTTAGGGATGGCGTTGGTTAGTCAAAAAATGCCGAAAAAATCTTTATTAGGCGTAGAAGTTTACCAAAAACTGGCGGGATACCGGATGTTTATGCAAACGGCAGAATTGCCTCGGATACAGCAATTAATCAAAGAAGACCCACATTATTTTGACAAAACTCTGCCCTACGCCATGGTCTTTGATATGGCCGACAATTGGTCTGGCAAATTTGAAAAATTGAATGTACCTCCGCCAACTTGGTACAATTCTCGTGTCCATGGATTATCGTCTTCGCAATTTGCCCGCCGATTTAGTGACGCTTCCAGAACAATGAGCAATACATTCACAAGCGAACCTTCCAAAAGCGGAAGTAGTGGCGGAAGTAGCTCAAGTGGTGGTGGATTTGGCGGTGGCGGCGGTGGAAGCTGGTAGTGCACTTATTAATGCTGAATGGTAAGAGGTGAATGGTTAGAGTTTTCTAAGTGGTGAATATATGCTTGAATATCAGTTGATTAAAGCAATATTTAGGCTATTCTGAAAATTCTACAAATTCGAGCTATTCGAACAATTCTATACAATTACTTAATTTTTTTAAATACAAACAGCATGTCAAATATCAAAACCAAAGTGGATGAGTTTGAAGTCCGCGACCTGGAAGACAACGGCGTTTTACGAATCTATGTGGAACATAACACCGAAATGGGAAACCGTGGCGTACCAGGCATTCAAGTGTGGTACACGATTGCGGGTGGGACTTCTATTGTTAATTATGAACCATTACATGTAGAACGTTGGGCATACCAAGCACAAAAGCAACAAACAGAGTTGTATCTTTTAACTGATTATTCTTGGACGACTTACGAAGATACGTATATCAAAAACTACTTAGTCCTGGGCGATACACTCAAAGCCCGCGTGGAAGTGAAAGTAAGGAGTAAAGCAAAAGCGATTGTACGAGAGTACGATTTACCTTTTTCGTTGGAAGACTAATCTTCATCAGTAGGCAAGTCAGCCCAGCCTTCATAAATATCGCTCAAGGAAAGGGAGAGGTCAATCGTTTGAAGATACACCGAATGGTCGGTCTTTTCCCCTTCTGACATCAGCGACCAAATCCCTTGGAAAGCACTTCTACGATTACGGTCGGATTGGTCACAGTATCTTTTACTAAATCCGTAAAGCGAGGAGGGCCACAGATGGCAATTATATCAGGATAACTATATAGGCCATCTTCCGTTGCTGTCAATACACTTTGGTCGCTCGAATAAGTTCTACAACTTTTTCCTCGCAAATGATTCATCATCAATGCTACAAAATTATCTTTCAGCGCGTTATGACGAATTTTTGCCGCCGCCATTGCAAAGATTTCGCCTTTGTAGTATTCGCTTTTGTAAGGAGTTTTCCGCTCCATTTCAAGGTATTGCTAAGGAGTATAATATTGCTGTGTTTGTGCTGACATCATTGACGATTTTAAACAAATCTAATCAAAATTTGATTATAATTCCAACACCGCCGAGTACAAATCAATACCTTTGGCCCAATAATCAATCTGACGATTGAGTAGTTTAAAGCCCAACTTTTCGTAAAATCCAAAAGAATGTTGAGATGTCTCAACCATAATCGTTTTGGCCATACCTGACGCTCGAATATGCTCAATACGATACAAAGCCAACGCTTTGCCCACACCCGTTCCCTGATAGTCGGGATGAATAAACGCCCACGAAAGCCCACCTTGCTGATCGAAAGAACGAATCCAATATCCCCCACCGCCTACAATTTTACCATCAACGATAGCCACTACGTAGTCGTCGCCAAAAATATCTAAGTATTCCAAAAAATCGCCTAATTCCTCTGGGGCAAAATACTTGGGGGTATTCAGGAGGAATATTTCTTCTAAAGTAGTGCGGTCACTCAGTTCGTAGGGTTGTATTGTAATATCCATCATACTTGCATTTACTTTTAGTAAGGTGGGCAAAAAAAATGCCAAAAACTTTTACTCAATTTCCACCACCACATTTTTAGAAAGCGGATGTGCTACACAAGTCAAAATAAAACCTGCTGCCAATTCGGATTTGGTCAGGCCATCCTCTTCGTCCAGTTGAACCTTACCCGATGTGCATTTTCCCATACAAGCCGTACACATTCCTGCCTGACAGGAGTAGGGTAAATCAATATCCAGCTCTAACGCTGCTTCCAAAATCGTTTGATGCGGCTCTACCATAAACTTGTATTCGCTTCCTTCATACAACACCGTTACTTCCTGTGTTTTAAGACTTCCATCATCCTCGACTTCATGTACAGGATGATGGGTGGTAGCGGTAGCAAAACTTTCCTTATGAATGCGTTCAGTAGGTACTTTTAATAGAGCCAGTGCATTTTTGGCTTCGTCCATCAGGCCATCGGGGCCACACAAAAAATACTCGGCTTGAGTGGGTACAATACCCTTGATTTCTTCCAATAACCGCAAAATATACGATTGATTGAGTCGCCCTGTGGGCCCTGCCCAATCATTTAGCGGCTGACTTAGAGTATATTTTACTAAAAAACGTTCGCCATATTGTTCGCTTAGTTCGTCTAATTTATGCTTGAAGATAATCGTATTTTCGTTTCGATTGCCATACAGCAATACTACACGGCTTTCGGCTTCTATTTTCAGGATTGATTTGGCAATCGAAATCAAAGGTGTAATGCCACTTCCTGCGCCTATCAACACCACAGTTCGAGCATTACGGATGTCGGGCTGTACTATGAAATGACCCGTTGGCTCCAATACTTCCAAAAAATCACCTTCTTTTACATTGTCAATCAACCAATTAGATACCAATCCACCAGGCACACGCTTGATAGTCACTGCAGGGGCGGTATCGGTATGAGGCGAGCTACTCATCGAATAGGAACGTCTTACCTTTTCGTCGTTGATGTTCAACAATATCGTCAAAAATTGCCCCGCGTGGTACTTAATCATTTCGCTTAACGGATGCCAAAACGTAATCGTAACGGCTTCTGGTGTTTCCTGAATTACTTCTTTTACTTTAAGATGGAAATGTTTCATTCTGAGTGTTTGCTATTGAATACTTAAAATCTAAACCACAAAATTAGGGTTTGGTTTTAAGTAATAATATTTTTCGTTGTTGATGCCCTTTGTAAAAAGGCGAAAATTGAACAGTGAAAATGCCGAAACCTCTTCTAAAGATTTGTAATGCATTAGTGTTAGCTAAAACACTCTTTACACATTCAACCAGTAGGTCAATTTCACAACCAAGGCCCTGTTTTTAGATTGAAAAGCATTAAAATAACGGCTTTCTGCGGTATAAGTATCTTGGGCGAAATAATTGTCCGTGTAAACAATAAACAAATCACTCACAGGTTTGAATCTCCATTGCAAGCGTGTATATAAGTTGACGTTATTGATTTGATTGTTGTACTGAAACTGAGAGCTAAAAAAAAGGCTCTTGCTGAAAGTCAAATCTATTCTGGGAGTTATTAGAAGCAAATCAGTACTATTATACCCCTTGGGTAATCGGATACGGTTGTAAGTAGAAATGAGGGAAAAAAGCCCCAAAGGTTGAAAGCGATAGGTCAATGTGGGGGTAATTGAAGTTATTTTACCATTGAAATATTCCCCAAATTGCCCTGTTACATCTACATAAAAGCGTTTAGCATGATTATCAAAATAAGAAAAACGGGTACTTCGGTACGTATATTCTGTACCTGCTTCCAGTACTTTACCCCCCGTATTTGTAGGGTCAAAAGCTGAAAAAAGATAGGTATAATCAAACCGAATAGGTGACACTCTTAGGGTGGCATTGTTACGAAAACGAACAAATCCAAGAATGGGCGTAAAATCCCAATCTAACGTTTTAGTATCATTTGCCCGTATTGTAAAATCTATGTCGTTGCCAATACCCCAACTGTTTATGACCCTATTAATGCGCGGATTGCTGGGAAACAGCGTGTACTGTACTCCCGCAGGTGTGCGCCAAAGCCCTTGCCCTATGCGTTGTACAAACCCTACATCAGGCCGATAGTTTTCTCCCTGACGCGTAATCATGGCTTCTACCATCAATTTAGGAGTGCCATAGTTTAATATAGCACCAGCCGCATAGGGCTCATTACGGGCTATCGGTGAAAAAACACGGTGATAGAAAAATTTATTGTTCCAATATCCATTTGATGACGCCGCATTGTATTCAAGTCCCGCTATTCGATTGAAAACATCGCTATTGCGACGGTCATTTTGCTCAAAAAAGTTGTGCTTATTGGTCAAAATAAATGATACAGCCGAACGGGTAAATATTTTACGCTGTAAAGAAAAAACGCCATAATTAGCGGCAACCGCCACGTTGTCTTTACGACCTGTTTGAATCATCAAAAGCCCTAATCGCCAATTGTTATCTAATTTGCCACTGAGGCGCGCCCCTGCCAATATCGGCACTGTTGTATTTTCGTTTTTGATTGTATCTCGCCCAATGCCGATTCGTCTCGAAAAAAAAGGGTTCATACGAGTGCTCCCAAAACCGCCAAACAAATCGCTATTTTCTAAAAAAAATTGACGCCTTTCGGGAAAAAACAATTCAAAGCGACTCAAGTTAGTCACCTGTTGATCCACATCCACCTGCGCAAAATCAGGATTAAACGTCAAATCCAAATTCAGCCCTGACGTAATAGCCACTTTGGCATCCCCCCCAACCCCGCGCGTCATACTCCAAGGGTGTGTTTTTTCGTAGTCCACCATTCCGCCCGTGCTTAGATAAGGAATTAGGGAAATATTAACCCCTGGTTGTGGTGGTGGAGTATCCCAAATCAACACCCCTGAAAACGCCAAGCTATTCATTGGAAAACCGCGCGGAATCTGCGCCCAACATGAGCGTTCGTTTAGCAATAAATTATTTCGATAAAAATTAACATTCCATTCATTTACTCCCGTGCTGACCTTATAACGCAATGTTTTGAATGGGATTCTGGCTTCAACTACCCATTTGTCATCATAATTTTTTACCTTACAATCCCATTTATTATCCCAATCATTGGTCACAGCATCTCTCACTGCCAACCCTTCGCGCATCGCTCCGTATGGATTGACTGCAAAATGAAAAGCGTTTTGTTTGTCTTTGAATGTATCAAAATTGAAAGCTATTAAATCTATCCCGCCCCCGTGAGGAAAGTCCCTTTTGAGCGACTGTACCGCATACTTACGTGGTTGAGTTACGACATAACTTACATAAATAGCCTCATTATCAAACGTCAATCGCGTTTGAGTTTGCTGCGTTGCTACTGCGGTGTCGTAAGGAAATTGTTGCAAAAAAGGAGTTGTACATTCGGCATTTTGCCAATCAGCTTCATTGAGCAGGCCATCTAAAGTGATTTTTCCAACGGCTTTTTTGATGTGAATCTGAAATTTTTGTTCGTTGGGCGTTTGACTGTAACAGATTACGTTTGTCACAAACAACAAAAATGGAAATAAATAAATGGGGCGAGACATAGATAGATTTTTGAAAAATAAAATTACTGTTTTCACAAACGACTTGTAAGCGACTATCGACTTTAAGCATATTTGATGCGACAAAAACAAGCATTTTTATGAAACTTTTGGCAAAGCATATTGGTTTTAAAAACAGTTAATTTGAACCAAAAAACGTCGTTTAAGTGTAGCAAAAACTAAGCTACTATAAACACTAAACTGTAAACCAACAATGGTCACCGTAACTGATAAAGCCAAAGATAAAATCCTTGAATTGCGCAAAGAAGAAGGACGCCCAGAAGATAGCCACATCCGTGTGGGAGTAGTGGGGGGAGGATGTTCGGGTTTGATGTACAACCTCGAATTTGATAGTTCTAAACAACCCACTGACATGGAATTTCAGGACAAGGGCATTCGCATCGTAGTTGACAAAAAGAGTATTTTGTATTTGGCAGGTACCGTTTTAGATTTCTCTGATGGGCTTAACGGTAAAGGGTTTCAGTTTGTAAACCCCAACGCCAGCCGTACCTGTGGCTGCGGAGAAAGTTTTGCGGTATAGTTTTTTCTGATAAACCATATCTCTCAACAAAAAAGACGTCGAATACTCGGCGTCTTTTTTGTTGGCATTTACCTTTACACATTCCACTTTCATCCCTACACTCCTTTAAACTTCACCAAAGAGATTGGTATCAATAAATTCATTCCTGAACTTCCCATCGGGGTCATGTTTTTGCATGATCTTTTTGAACTCAGCCAGTTTTTCGATACGTGCTTGTAGTACCGACGGCCTTAATGTGAAAATTTTACCCCAATGCGGTCGGGGCGAAAAAGGAGCTAATGCAGCCTCTATTTCAGGTAATAACTGCATTACTGCTTCTACTTCTTGTTTCCAAGTAAAATGGAATGCTACGCACGTTTTTTTATAAAACGGACTCATCCATAAGTCGTCTGCGGCTATGGCTCTCACTTCTGTAATCAACAAATGCGGTGACACTTTCTTGTGAAGCTTCTCTATGGCCATCAAACCCGCATAAGCGTTTTCAAATGCCACAAAAAACTCCGACTGCAATTCTTTTCCACTGCTGGGCGTAAAACCCATCTTAAAGTGCGGCATCCGCTCGTACCAAGGGCCTTCTGCGCCCATTTGTTCGGTACAATTGATGGGGTCAAGGGCTTCGATAGGGTGCAGGTTTTTGGTGGCGAGTTTTGCGCCAAAATACTCAGGCGCAATGTCTTTCATATCTTCGGCTTTACTTTTTATCCAAACTTCACTGACATTTTTGTTGGACCAATCGGTAAATAAACTCACGCTATACCCACCCGACATAATAGCCTCAAAGTTTTTTTCCAACTCAGCTATTGGTAAATTTTGGTAAACAACCTGTTTCATTTTAAAAGTGGGTTGCAAGTCAAGCGTCATTTTGGTAATAATTCCCAAAGCTCCCAAACTCACTACCGCTGCCAAAAACTCATCGCCGTCTTTCTCGCGTGACAAGTTTACGACTTCTCCTTTGCCGTTTACCAGCTCTAAAGCCCCCACTGCCGTGGCTAAACTACCATTTTTGATGCCCGAACCATGGGTGGATGTAGCACAAGCCCCCGCCACCGAAATATGAGGCAGTGAAGCCAAATTATGAAGAGCGTAGCCATTATCATCCAAATACTTACACAATTCTCCGTACTTGATTCCTGCTTCTACCGTTACCGTGTTTTTGGTTTTATCCAACGAAATTATTTTGTTGAACTCCGCAGTAGAGATTTGATTTTCAGTGCTATCGGCAATTTTATTGAAACAGTGTTTTGTTCCTAACCCCCTGACTTTCTTGCACTTTTTGATTATTTCTTGCAGCTCAACAACTGTTTTGGGTGTGTGCAAATTGTCTGTGCTGTAAGTCAAATTGCCCGCCCAGTTGGTACGTGGTTCGGCTTTTTTGCAGGATACTAAATGAGACAGCATACTACTTGTGAGTAACAAAGAAGAGGTTTTTAGGAATGTTCGTTTGTTCATAGGTTTAGGTTATTTTAATTCCTGAATGAATATGTCTTTATACGCCACCTCTGCCTTTCCGCCTCCGTGGATTTGCAGTCCAATCAAGCCCGATTGTGGAATACTTTCATCAGGTTCGGTATAATCAACGGTCAATTGGCCATTGAGAAAAATACGAATTCGGCGGTCTTCGGCCCTCACTTCGTAGTCATTCCAATCGCCTGTCTTTAGTATTTTTTTGATGAGTGAT
>JBDHXS010000300.1:0-8198 GCA_039810845.1 Runella sp.
CTTTCTTGTATTGGTTGTTGGTATTTTCGTCTAAAAACGAACCCTGAAACTCCGATTTAGGGGCCACTTCGTTGTACGTTTTCTTCAATAAGGCAATGGTTTCATCAACGTGGTCGGGAGCAATTTTAACGAAGATATAGTTGATGGAAAAACCATTCATGAAAAAGGTAACTGCCTCGATCTGACGGTGTAGCGATTCAAAATGAAAATCTTTGACCACACCGATGACTTTATGTTTGTTGTCGGTATTTAAAGTAACTCCAATCGGATTTTTGACACCCAATTGTTTCGCCATCGTTTCGTTGATCACTACGGCACTTACTGTATCGGTAGGATAGGCCTCCGAAAAATCCCGCCCATCTACCAGTTTAAGATCCAACGTCTTCACGTATTCATAATCGGCTGTACGCATGTTGGTTTGAACGCTTTTGCCGTTCTGTTCAAAACCCAGCACTGATTTTGAGAAAGAACCGTCCAAACCGCGCCCCAAATTCACATCAGAGCCCGTCATGCTCAAAATACGCGATTGATTAGACAGGCGACTACGAAAATGCTGAAGAAGGCGTTTGCCGGCTATTTCATTGCCAATCGGAATGCTGTATACCTGTGTTGCATTGAAACCCAGCGGTTTAGAGCGCAGATACTTGATTTGCGTCCACACAATCATGGTACAGGCAATGAGCAGTACTGACATGGTGAATTGAAAGATAATCAGAGAGTTACGAATTCCGCCCGAACTGCCGCTAACCTTCACTTTGCCTTTGAGCACTTCCACGGTGTTGAAGCGTGTTACAGCAAAGGCAGGATAACCGCCAGCTATTAACGTGATGAATGCAAAACAAAGGAAAATACCCGCCAACAAAACTGGCGTTTTGAGCATTTGAAGCGATAATGTCGTACGGAAAATGGCATTGTATTGAGGAATCAACAAATAAGCGATGAGGATTCCTATCCCAAAAGCGGCGACACAAATCAAAAAAGCTTCTCCCCAAAACTGCCCCACAATTTGGGTTTTAAATGCACCGAGTGCTTTGCGCATTCCCACTTCTTTGGCGCGTCCAAACGATTTGGCAATGGATAAATTAATGAAATTGATGGCTGCAATCAACAGAATGATAATACCCACAATGAGTAAAGTGTAGGGATACGTTTTGTTAATTGCCTGGTTGCGTCCGCCTACTTTGGTATCAAAATGACTCTCCGAAAGTCCCATGATTCGGGTGCTGATTACTTCCCCGCGGTCGTCAGGTTTGGCTCCTTCTTTTTTCATCTGTGCGATATTGCCTTTGTAGTATTTGGCGGTAAACGGTTTCAGACGTTTTTCAAAGTCAATGGGAGTTGTTTTTTCGTCTAATTTGATATAAAGTGCATGTTGGTTGGCATCCCAACGGTCTTTGTTGTCGCTGTATTCACCCACGTTTTCAATGCGTACCAACATTTCATGGTCAATGCTGGTATTTTCAGGGCCTTTTTCGATAACACCGCTGACAACATACGATTGCTGCTTATCTCCGTGACTGATGTTGATGGTTTTGCCCATGGGGTCTTGCTCTCCAAAAAGATTTTTGGCAACATCTTCTCGCAATACCACATTACTCAGCTCTTTAAGCGCGGTGGTGGAATTTCCTTTAAGAAGCTTATAACCAAAGACTTGAAAAAAATCGCTGTCTGTGAAAGTAACACCTTCGTTGATTAATTTATCGTCCTTCAGTATCTGAGCCCCGCCATCCAAAACTCGTACGACAAACTTGACCTCAGGGAATTCCGCCTTCAAAGCACCACGCATCGGCAGAGGCATGCTGTTGCCGTACTGTACTCCCTCTGCCTCATTTTGTTTCTGATAAACTCGGTAGACGGGACCGTTTTGCTCGTGAAATTGGTCAAACGTCAACAGGTCATACGCCGTCAGAAAAAGAAGCGTACTGATACCGAAGGCAACCGAAAGCCCTATCAGGTTGATAAAAAGGTAAGTTTTGTTCTTCCACAAGTTGCGGAAGGCGATTTTGAGATAGTTTTGTAACATAGTTATGAATGACAAGGTGTAATTACAAAATAGCAAATGGCAAGTTCGCAAAAGGCAAAAAGCAAGTTTGCAAAGTGCAAATGGGCTAATTTGTCACGTGCCTATTTGCCTTTTGCCTTTTTCTTTTTTGCTGATTGGAAACTTGTCTTTTATAAAAACTCAATTAGCACCCATCAAAATTTGACGTTGCTTGATAAGGTCTTCTTTTTTTACAAACGTAATAGGTACAAACTCATCAGTGGGCGAACCGATGTAATACAGCGTCCAGTCTTGGTCGTATTTGGAAAGAATATGCCTCAGGCAATCCGCACGGTCTACGGTGGGGATGCCGCAATCTTCCCAGTAAAACAACTCGACGCGGTAGTGTAACGCCTGTTTTTGGCCATTGATAGTGACTTCGATTTCGATGTCCTGTTTTCCCAATTGGGTGGGAATCGGAATTGCAATGTGTGCCATAGTTTTAAAGGTTTAAAAGCGAATAAAGAAAAGGAGAGAGAAGGACAATTTCTTTTTTCCTGACAAACGTAATTTGTATTGATTTTTCAGTGGGTGAACCAATGTAATACAGTGACCAATTTTTATCATAACCGGCAATAATGCGATGCAGACAATCGGCACGGTCAGCAGGCGGGACTCCGTATTCGTTCCAGTAAAACAACTCTACACGATAATGCAACGCTTGCCGCTGCCCGTTGATACTGACTTCTACTTCAATATCCTGCGGGCCAAGCTGAGAAGGAATCGGAATTGCAATGTGTGCCATGGTACTATTGTTTATTAAAGAAGGGAACAGGGAATATCGGAGAACGGGCCAGTGCGGCACGAAGAAAAAATCCATTCTCCAACAATCCGGGGTACTTTCTCCATACGATTATTCTGTTTTTAACGATTTCACCGGATTCATTAAAGCCGTTTTCAAAGTTTGAAAACTGACTGTGGCAAGGGCGATTGCAATGGCTGTGATACCAACCGATACAAAAACCCATACACTTATTTCGATGCGATAGGCGTAACTATTCAACCATTGTTGCATTGAGAACCAAGCCAACGGGATGGTGATTGCCAAGGCGATAAGCACCAGTTTGATAAAGTCCTTTGAAAGAACAATGACGAGATTGGGAAGGCTGGCACCCAACACTTTACGAATGCCGATTTCTTTGGTGCGTTGTTCGATGACCAGCAAAGCAACGGCAAACAGACCCAAACAGGATAACAATATGGCAATGACGGCAGCAAAACTGAATACGCGTGACATCATATCTTCATTTTCATACCATTCATTAATATTTTCATCTAAGAAAGTACCCATAAATTCGGCCTGAGGAGCCACTTCTTTCCACACACTTTTCAGTTTATCCATTGAACCGGCCAAGCTCTGCGGCGAAACCCGAACAAAAATGTAATGGATGGTTTCCGTATTGGAAATATGCATTGTAATCGGCTTTTTTTCAGAGGATAACGAATACAAATGAAAATCAGGAACTACCCCAATGATTTGTGATTTGGTGCCAGTTGTATCTGAATCGTCTCCGAGAAACAAGCCAACCGGGCTCTTTTCTCCCATTGATTTGGCCATACTTTCCGTAATCAGCAAGCGATTGACCGAATCGCTTGGATAAGCCGGGTCAAAATCCCGACCGGCTGCCACTTTCATATTCAGGGTTTTGAGGTAATCATAGTCCACCAACAGCCAATCCGTATCCACTTTTCTGCCTTTATACGTAAATCCAACCACTGACCTTGAACTGACTCGGTCTTTTCCTTTACCCAAATTGACCCCAGTACCCGTCACGGAAACGATGGAAGGGTCATTGGCCAATTTATTCCGCATCCGTTGGAGAACCTGCCGACCATTCACGTAATTGCCGACCGGAATACTGATAACTTGTTCTTTCTGAAAACCAAGCGGCTGTTGGCGCAGATAACCTACCTGTTGCAACGCAATGATAGTAGCGCAGGCCAGCAAACAGGACATTGAAAACTGCACCACAATGAGCGAATTACGCAAAATACCGGGTCGTTTCAGCGAAATTTTTCCTTTCAAGACTTCCACGGGATTGAACTTGGTCATTTGCCACGCAGGATAGCCGCCTGCTATCAATGTAATTGCCAGAAAGAGGGTGATAATCAGTGCAATGAAGCCCGGTTGAAACATATAGTCGAGCTGCATTCGTGCATTGAATTGAGCATTAAATTCGGGTAAAAGCAGGAAAGCAAGCAGGAAACCAACCCCAAAACCTACGAAACAGATGATGGTGGATTCGCTCCAAATTTGAATAAAAAGTTGTTTTTTCAACGCGCCCAACGATTTCCGCACGCCCATTTCTTTGGCGCGAGTGAAGGAACGGGCAATGCTTAAATTGATAAAATTGATGCAGGCAATCAACAAAATAAAAAAGCCAATGCCCATCAATACATAAATCAGAGCAATAGGAGCTCCCCTGCCGGAAATGTCCCGGTCAAAATGAACTTTGGCCAAGTTTTGCAGTCTGAGGGCAAACAAATCGCCGCGTTCGTCTGGTTTGACACCTTTTTTAGTAAGCGTCTCCAGTTGTCCCGGGTAATATTTTTTGACAAATGACTTTAACCGATTTTCCAGCGTTGCCTGAGTAACTTGGGGGGATGTTTTTATAAAAACCGAATGGGAGTTATTCTGCCACGACTCCTTTTCGGACTGATAATTGGATAGATTTTCAACCCGAATTACGGCATCGTACTGAATCGTTGAATTGTAGGGTGCTTCGCTTATGATACCCGTCACAATGTATTGCTTTTGCTGAGACTCGCTGCCAATCTTCAGCGATTTTCCGATGGGGTTTTCGGTGCCGAATACCGCCTTGGCCGTATTTTCACTGAGCACAATACTGCTTAACTCTTTAAGTGCAGTTTCCCGATTTCCTGTGACCAACGGAAACGAAAACACCTGCATAAAATCAGGATCGGTCAGCATGACTAACTTATCGAAGTATTTTCCTCGGTATTCAATCAAACTTTTTCTGCCGGATACGATTCTTGCTGCTGCTTCTATCTCCGGATAATCCGCTTTTAAGGTAGGAGCCAATGGCATCGGCATTGCGCCAGATTTGGGGGTGGCTTCTGGATCATTATTGACAAAATAAGTCTGAAAAATACGCTTTCCATCAGTATGAAAGGAGTCAAAAGTCAGTTGTAAATATGCAGTCAGAAATAAAAACAAACAGATACAGACCGCCACCGAAATACCCACTACATTGATGGCGGTATATTCCTTGCTTTTAAGAAGATTACGAAGGGCGATTTTGAAATAGTTTTTTAACATGGCTTTATATTTACTCCGTTTTCAAACTTTTCACGGGATTCATCAATGCCGCTTTAATGGCTTGATAGCTCACTGTGAGTAAAGCAATTAGAATGGCCGAAACCCCTGCTAATGCGAAGACCCACCATTTTACTTCGATATGATAGGCAAATTCCTGCAACCAGGCATCCGTAGCCCACCAAGCAATGGGGAATGCAATGCCGTTAGCAATCAACACCAGTTTCAGGAAATCTTTGGAAAGCAACGTCGTCAGGTTGCTGACACTCGCACCCAGTACTTTCCGAACACCAATTTCTTTGATTCGCTGTTCGGCGGCGTAGGTGGCCAATCCGAAAAGTCCCAAACAGGCAATAAAGATGGTGGCTAAGGCAACCCATATCAACAGCGTTTCCCGCCGTTGGTCTTCCAGATAAAACAGACCCAATTGTTCGTCCAGAAAATGGTATTCAAACGGCTCATTAGGATCAGTTTTCAGTAGAGAAGCTTCCATTTTTTTTAATGTAGCTGGGATGTCTTTCCCTTCGATGCGGGCCGTGAAGTAATCTATGTTATGGATTGGATTATACTGATACGCCAGCACCATCGGAGCGATTTTTTCGCGTAACGATTGAAAATGAAAGTCTTTACAAATACCGATAACTCGCGCTTTAAATGGCTGATTGGATTCATTAACGGGAAAATAACTGCCTCCAAAAGCCATCATGGGAATTTCAACGGGTTGCCCTGATACTTCTTTGATATTCAGTAGTTTAGCGGCTGTTTCGTTGATGATGATGGACGAAGAATCATTGAGACTGCTAAAATTTTTACCTTCTAAAAGGCTGATTTCAAAGGTTTTGGTGAAGTTTTCGTCGGCACCAATCAGGTACGCTATTTTAGGTTCTTCGGTGTTTCCTTCCGTTTTGATTTTAACAGTGGGGAGCTGTTTCCACTCGCCAGGAACGCGTGACGAAACCGTTACATTTTTGACACTTGCGATTTTATCGAAGTCGGATTTTATGGTTTCAGCACCGCTGCGTACTTCTCTGCTGTTGATATCAACTACTACTAATAACTCTTTATTGAAGCCCAAACTTGTATTATTCACAAACTGCACTTGTAGGAAAAGCACAATCGTGGCCACCATCATCACCACCGAAATAGTAAACTGAAAAACGACCAGACCTTTGCGCAATGACAAATCACCTTTGTTTTGGAGTTTGAGGCTTTTCAGCAATGACAGCGGGCTGAAACTCGACAACATAAAGGCGGGATAAGAGCCTGACAATAACCCGACTATCGTAAGCGTGCCAATAGTACACAGCCAAATTCTGTAATCAGTTTGGAAGCCGAGCGAGAGTTGTTTGTTGGTAAATTCGTTGAAAGCAGGCAGGAGAATATTAACTACAATGATCGCTAAAACAAACGAAATAGCAGTAACAATGAATGATTCGGTCAAAAACTGATTGATCAATTGACTGCGAAAGGCACCGTTGGCTTTCCGGACACCGATTTCTTTTGACCGATTGGAAGCCCGCGCCGTGGTGAGATTCATATAATTGATGCAGGCAATCAGCAACACAAAAAGGGCCACAATGGCAAATATTTTGATGTAAAGCAGTTTTCCCTGCCCAACGCTTTCTACATTTGAATTTCGAGCACCATCCACCATGTTTTCGGAATAGAGGTGCATATTAGCCAACGGTTGCAGGCTGAACGCCAAGTCAGTTCCAGCTTCGGGTTTAAAATTGGATAATACGAACTGCGTAATTTTGGCAGAGATATCCTGCGGTTTTGCATTTTCTTTCAACAAAGCAAAAACGGAATAACTATGTGACGACCAATCATTGGCCATTCTTGCTTTAAAATTTTCATCTTGTGCAAAAGTGGCTTCGGTAATCATAAAATTGAAGCCATAACTTGAATTGCGCGGGTGATTTTTCAAAACCGCCGTTACTTTCAGTGGTGTTTCGAGAAATTCTATTTTGACGGTTTTGCCGACGATTTTCGCAGTACCAAAGAGGCGCAAAGCCAATTCTTCCACCATAATGATAGAATTGGGGGCTTTCAATGCCGTTTTTCTATCGCCTTCAACCAATTCAAAATCAAAGATTTCCAACAGATTTTCGTCGCAATAAGAAATGGTTTCGTTGAATTTGTTTTGAGTGGCAGGATTTGAAATGTTAGCCCGTCCCATGCGGGAAAAACGCGTCATGTTCTCAATTCCACTGACCGATTTCTTCGACTCCTCGGCCAATTTGTAACTTGCCGCCGCAATTGTCAGGTCTTCGGTGCTTGATTTTCTATGCTCAATCACGCGGTAAATCCGCTCACCTTTGCTGTGATGTTGGTCATACGTCAGTTCATCAAACAGATACAATCCAATTAACAAAAAGCAGGAAATACCAAACGTAAGTCCCGCCACATTGAGAGTCGTGTATAGTTTGTTCCGAGTCAGCGTTCGGAGGGCGATTTTGAGGTAATTAAGGAGCATGGCTAATTTGGGTTTAATCTCTTAACCTACAGCCTTGGGCAATACTTATGCCACAGAGATATAGTTCTGTTAATCAAATAGTTAAAATGGTTTGTAAACACAAAAATGTCCGTAAATGGACGATTGGACGTACACTTACGGACAACAAAAAATAGTCGTAGGAGGGGTAGTGTTGGTTTTTACTTCGCTTTGCGGATGTAAATATTGCCGTGCATGTTTTTCATCATCACTTCGCTGCCACCACCGTTGACTTTGCCTTGAATCCAATCGTCGATGCTCACTTTGTACATACCGTCTTTGGTAACTTTGTTGGATTTTGGCTCGCTTTTGTCGGCATCAACGTCAAAATCGCTGTAAATCTCTCCACGATCTGATTTGAGTTTTACGTTAAACTTCGCCGAATG
>JBDHXS010000301.1:0-8173 GCA_039810845.1 Runella sp.
CAAGGAAATGTTTATGTTGACAGTGCCCGTCATTTGCATCGTCATTGGTGAAGGGGCCTCTGGTGGAGCGCTTGGTATCGCGATTGGCGACCGAGTACTAATGCTTGAAAATACGTGGTATTCCGTTATTTCGCCAGAAAATTGTTCAACTATTTTGTGGCGCAGCTGGAATTTTAAAGAGCAAGCAGCCGAAGCCATGAAAATCACGGCGAAAGACATGGAGATCGCACGTTTGGTGGATGGTATCGTGGAAGAACCCCTTGGTGGGGCGCATTTAGACCACAAAATGATGGCCCAAACACTCAAAAAAGTAATTCTGGAAAACATCCAACAACTCCAACAACTTAGCCCAGAAGAACGCATTAATCATCGTATTGATAAATTTTGCTCGATGGGAGTTTTTACCGAATGACCACCATTAAAAATATTATTTTTGACTTAGGCGACGTCATCATCAATATAGATGTACCGCTTGCAGCTCGTTCGTTTGCCGAATTGAGTAATAGACCTTTAGAAGAGGTTCAAGCACTCATTCATCAAAATGAAGTTTTTAAGAAGTTTGAAACAGGTCAACTCTCTGCCACAGATTTCAGAGCTTATATTCGCGAGTTATTGCAACAACCCGACTGGTCGGATGAGTTAATTGATGAGGCTTGGAACTCGCTTTTGCTAGACATCCCTCCTCAGCGTATTGAGAAAATTCAGGAACTTGCCCAAAAAGGTTATCGGTTGTTTTTGTTGAGCAACACCAGTTCAATTCATATAGATAAAGTCAACAAAATTTTGCACCAAACTACGGGCATAGAGCAACTTGATGATTTGTTTGAGAAACTATTTTTATCCTATGAAATGGGTGTGATGAAACCTCACCCTGATATTTATCAAGGTGTATTGACCGAAGCTGGTTTGCTGACCCATGAATCTCTCTTTCTCGACGATAATGCCGATAATATTCGCGCTGCTGCTGCTTGTGGTATTCAAACGATTCATGTTCAGAAACCGACTTCAATTGTGGATTATCTAAAAGACTATTAAGTGAAATCCAACCGTACCCTTTTTATCCAACTCTTACTCTTCATTGCTACATTGGCAACCACCTCCTTGTCAGGGGCTGAGTGGATGTTTGGCCGGCCATTTGATCTGCCATTTTTCAAAATTGAAAATCCGCTCGGTTGGGAACATTTTTGGAAAGGGTTTCAATTTTCTATCCCATTTCTGGGCATTTTGACTGTTCACGAGTTTGGTCATTATTTTGCTGCCAAACACCACAAGGTGCGTGTTACACTGCCTTACTATATTCCTTTATGGTTAGGTTTTGGCCAAACGATTGGTACATTGGGGGCTTTTATTCGCATCAAGGAGTTTATTCGCTCCCGTCAAAAATACTTTGATATTGGCATCGCAGGTCCCTTGGCTGGTTTTGTGGTAGCCGTTGGAGTACTTTGGTATGGTTTTGCCAATCTTCCTACGCTCGATTACATCTTTAAAATCCACCCTGAATACCAAAAATTCGGACTTGGGTTTGCTCGGGTTGTTTATTCTGGTCAAAATACCAGTGGCAATATTTTGTTAGGCGACAATCTATTGTTTGCATTTTTTAAAAACTATGTAGCTGACCCTACCCGCCTGCCACCGCCTCAAGAAATCATGCACTACCCTTTGATTTTGGCGGGGTATTTGGCCTTGTTTTTTACTTCTTTAAATCTGATTCCTATTGGTCAATTAGATGGCGGACACGTATTGTATGGACTGATAGGAGGTAAGAATTTTCGTGTTGTTGCTCCTGTTTTGTTTTTTATTTTTATCACTTATGCAGGCTTAGGAACCTATCGTCCTGAAGAATTTGCCACTTCTGACAACGAAGTTTTTTGGAATAAAATGGGTTCTTTGGCTTTGTATATACTTTTTCTCCAAATCTGCTTCAGTCGTGTTAAACAAGACAACCCTCTCACCTCTTGGATGTTAGCATTATTGTCGGTAGCTGTACAATTTAGTCTTGTACTTCTTTTTCCTACTTGGGAAGGCTACTCAGGCTTTTTGGTATTTGGGTTCCTGTTGGGAAGAATCTTAGGCGTTCACCATCCTCCTACCGAAGACACGCAACCATTAAATCGCAGCCGACAAATCGTGGGATGGCTGGCTTTGCTTATCTTTGTGCTTTGTTTTAGTCCAAAGCCGTTTATTGTTTTGTAACCTCCAACTCGGGACGTACTGATTAGGAGAAGGAAGAATTCGATGATTATTTCGCTCGCCAAACGCGCCACTCAAGCGCAAGAATATTATTTTTCGGTCAAACTCGCCGAAGTTCGTAAACTCATGGCTGCGGGTCATGATGTTATCAATATGGGCATCGGCAACCCCGACCAAGCCCCGTCAGTGGCGACCATCGAAGCTCTCAAAAACTCGGCTTCTCAGCTCAATACCCACGGCTATCAGGCTTACAAAGGCATTCCTGCGTTACGTCAGGGTATTGCTCAGTGGTATGAGCGAGTATATGGGGTATATCTCAATCCTGAAACTGAAATTTTGCCACTTATTGGTTCTAAAGAAGGTATCACGCACATCAGCATGACGTTTTTGGACGAAGGCGATGAAGTGTTGGTACCCGAATTGGGCTATCCTGCTTATCGTGCTGTTAGTGAGATGGTAGGTGGAAAAGTTATAGAATACCCTCTTCTCGAAAACCAAGACTGGCAGCCCGATTGGGAAACAATGGAATCTTTGGTGAGTTCTAAAACCAAAATACTTTGGCTCAATTATCCCCACATGCCTACGGGAGCTCCTGCCACAGTCGAGCTATTTCTAAACGCTGTTAGATTTGCACACAAGCATAAAATTCTACTTTGTCATGACAACCCTTATAGCCTGATTCTCAACCAAAAACCGCCGATTAGCCTACTTTCTATCGAAGGAGCAAAGGAGGTAGTTATCGAACTCAACTCCATGTCCAAGTCACACAATATGGCGGGTTGGCGAGTGGGCTGGATGTCGGCGGCTAAGCCATATATTGATGCTGTGTTGACTATCAAAAGCAATGTAGATTCAGGTATGTTTCTTGGTATTCAGCAAGCAGCCGTAGCTGCTTTGCAAAATGCTGACGAATGGCACCAAGCTCAAAACAATATTTACCGCAGTCGGTTGGCCGCTGCCAAGGCATTCTTGGATGCGTTGAATTGTACCTACGATGAAAGCCAAGAGGGTATGTTTTTGTGGGCCAAGCTGCCCGACGAAGTCACTTCCGCCGAGCAACTTGTGGATGAATTACTATATCAAAAATACATTTTTATTGCACCAGGCTTTATTTTTGGCCCAAAAGGACAACGATACATTCGCTTATCACTTTGTATGCCTGCTGAACGCATTTGGCAAGCAGTAGAACGTCTCAAGGCTTAATCAATACCGTGTTGCTTACTATTAATTGCGTCGAATCGCGGATTGTTTTGGGCATATATTGACGAGATTTACGGTCGTTTTCTAAGATATTGTAGAAATAAACAAGCTTGAGCCAACTATTGATTCCATTGTCTAATTGATTGCGAAATCGAAAGCTTTCAAGCTGCTTGTTCCAGCGCTTTGTTTTAGGGCCAAAATCTTTGCGCAAAAAGTGTTCAAAAGTACGTAAACTGACACCATCGTGTACAAAATATTGATAACGGCCATGGTCATACTCTTCTGATGGATAAAAATTAAAGATAGTACCTCCTTGCGCATAACGGCGATATTTGGGTTTGAAACAACGCTGTACTTGTAGTTCCCCATCAAATACTACCTCAACAATCGCCTCTCGGCCTTCATCGGGCAATACACTTGTTTTGAAATGACGCATCAGCTGATGTCGAAGGTCTAAAAAATGAAACGATTGTAGCTGAAAACTACCATACGTTTTTTGCGTGCCATCGTCCATTTTAATGGACACTACCTCCGCATCTGATGCATATACCAATGCGCCTATAACATGTTCGCCACTTGTGAGCAACACTTCGCCCTTCGACCATTGGTCTTTGGTTTGGGCTTGCACAGACATTAACGTCCATGCCAAGCCCAAGCTTAGTAAAACTTTTTTCATGATAACTAATAATGTGTGTAGGGTGTGAAATAAAACTTTATCAAGAATAGTTATGAAAAAGCTCACAAGTCAATAAGCTAAAACCAACTATTATATCAAATATATAAATAAATTCAATATAAACAATAGATAAATTAGCATTTTTTAGTATATTATTCGTTTTAAATAAACATCTCCTCAAATAATACAATTGTACTTTTAGAATAAGACTTTTATTTGCAAAAATTTAGTACTTTTAGCGTTTGTGAGTAAAAATTCTCTAAAAAGTAAAGATTAGAACCGATTAAAAGGCTGCTTTCTTTTTCCCTCCCGCATTTTTTGATTTACTTTGTAAGTCTGAACAACTACCAGCTAACGTTTTATTATTAACAAAACCTACCTGACAAAATGAGTATTATCCAATCAGTACACGCCCGTCAAATCCTCGACTCACGCGGCAACCCCACTGTGGAAGTAGAAGTCCGCACCGAAAATGGCTTTATGGGCCGTGCTGCTGTTCCTTCAGGTGCCTCAACGGGCATCCACGAGGCTGTCGAACTTCGCGATGACGACAAGAGCGTTTATCTTGGCAAAGGCGTATTAAAAGCTGTCCAAAACGTCAACGAAATTATCTATCCTGAACTACTTGGCGTATCGGTATATGAGCAAAATCTAATTGACAAAATCATGATTGAACTCGACGGTACGGCTAATAAAGGAAAGCTCGGTGCAAATGCTATTTTGGGCGTATCATTGGCTGTTGCCAAAGCTGCTGCACAGGAAGCAGGCTTATCATTATTCCGCTACATAGGCGGTGTTAATGCCAACACGCTGCCTGTGCCGATGATGAATATCATGAATGGTGGCGCTCATGCCGACAACGCCATTGACTTCCAAGAATTTATGGTGATGCCAACTAAAGCCGAAACGTTCTCACAAGCCCTTCGCATGGGTACAGAAGTTTTCCATGCGTTGAAAGGCGTGTTGAAGTCAAAAGGCTATTCTACTAACGTAGGTGATGAAGGTGGTTTTGCTCCCAATATTCAATCGAATGTGGAAGCACTTGAAACCATCTTGATTGCTATCGAAAAAGCTGGGTATAAACCAGGGGAAGATATTTTCATCGCTATGGATGCTGCGGTTTCTGAACTTTGGAATGAAGAAAAACAACGTTACGTTTTCAAAAAATCCAGCAAAGAAGAATTAACGTCGGCTCAAATGGCTGATTTCTGGACAGACTGGGTAAGCAAATATCCTATCATTTCTATCGAAGACGGCATGGCCGAAGACGATTGGGCTGGCTGGAAATTGCATACAGATGCTCTCGGTAAAAAATGCCAACTCGTAGGTGACGACCTTTTCGTAACCAATGTAAAACGTTTGGAAATGGGTATCGAACAAGGCGTTGCTAACGCGGTTTTGGTAAAAGTAAATCAAATTGGTTCGTTGACTGAAACCATTGATACCGTAAGCATGGCAAAACGTAATAGCTACAAAAACATCATGAGCCACCGCTCAGGTGAAACCGAGGATAGCACCATCGCTGACTTAGCCGTTGCCCTCAATACTGGCCAAATCAAGACAGGTTCAGCATCGCGTTCTGACCGGATGGCAAAATATAACCAATTGCTTCGCATCGAAGAAGAATTGGGTGAAACAGCCTATTTCCCAGGCAAGAAGTTTTAATTAGTGCCGAATTTCGAGTGCAGAGTGTCGAGTAAACTATTTTATTCGACACTCTGCATTCTACATTCGACATTTCATACTCGACACTCCAATGCAATTCCTTCACCGCTTCCGCTTTCTCAAAAACTTTTATTTAGCAAGCTCTTTAGGGTTGTTGATTTGGCTACTATTTTTTGAATTGAACAGTATTCCAGATCAAATCAAAAATTGGTGGAAATTGCAACAATTGGAAGACCAAAAGGAATACTATATAGAGCAAATCGAATTGCTCAAAAAAGAGCAGGCTTCTAACTTGGGGACTGACAAGCTCATGGAAAAATATGCCCGCGAGAAGTATTTTATGAAAAAAGATAGTGAGGATGTTTTTGTGTTGATAGATGCAAAGGGAGAGGCTTTTGAAAAGTAAACCGTTATCTGTTAAGTGTTATCTGGGGCTCTATGTCGTCATTATTCGATTTTCTTTCGGATAACCTGTAACGGATAACTGATAACGAATACCATGATTAACATTTTATTTGTCTGTCTCGGCAATATCTGTCGCTCTCCTCTCGCAGAAGGCTCTTTCCGTGAATTAGTTGCTCAAAGAGGATTTTCTTCTCAGATAACTTGCGACTCGGCTGGTACCCACGGCTATCATGTAGGTGCTCTTCCCGACCGCCGCGCTCGCCGCGTAGCTGCTGACTACGGTATCACACTCACCCATAATGCCCGTAAACTTTCCAGCGACGATTTTGCCAATTTTGACTACATCGTTGCAATGGATGAATCTAACTTAGAACACATCCAAGTTCAAAGCTACCGCTCTACAGGCTTTTATCCTGAAGAAGGACGCGTTTTTCTCTATCGAGATTTTGACGAGCAAGCCGACTCTCAGAATGTTCCAGACCCTTATTACGAAGACATCGCTGCTTTTGAAGAGGTATATCAAATCGTAAACCGCTGCGGCGAAAGCCTCTTGGAATACTTAATAAAGGAGCATAATTTAGCATAAAAATTAACCCACAAAAATGGCTCACAAAGTAATTTTAATCATCATGGACGGCTGGGGTATTGCCAAAATTGGCGAAGAAAACCGTTCGGCTGTCATCGCTGCCAATACTCCTTTTTACGACCGTATTTTGAAACAATATCCGCATAGTAAACTCGAAGCAAGCGGTCTTGCGGTAGGTTTGCCTGATGGACAAATGGGCAACTCTGAAGTAGGCCATACCAATCTTGGGGCAGGCCGTATTGTATATCAAGATTTAGTAAAAATCAACTTAGCCGTAGAAACGGGTACATTAGCCCAAGAACCCGCTTTGAGCGAGGCTTTTAGCTATGCCAAAGCCAATGGTAAAAAAGTGCATTTTATCGGATTGGTTTCAGATGGCGGCGTACATTCTCACATCGAACATGTCAAAGGTCTTTGCAAAGCAGCCCATGATTTCGGCTTGAGTGATGTTTTCGTTCATGCCTTTACCGATGGGCGCGATTGTGATCCCAAAAGTGGTTTAGGATTTTTGGCAGATTTACAAGAATCACTAACCAAAACCACAGGGCAAATCGCCAGCGTTACGGGGCGTTTTTATGCCATGGATCGCGACAAGCGCTGGGAACGCGTAGCCAAAGCCTATAATGCGATGGTGAAAGGAAGTGGTCAGCAGTCAGTAGTCAGCAGTCAGTTGCTTGCAGCGGTTGAGGCTTCTTACGAAACTGGTACTACGGATGAGTTTATTGAACCCATCGTTGTAGTGAAAGAAGATGGGTCTCCAATAGCAACCATTGCGGAAGGCGATGTAGTGCTTTGTTTCAATTTTCGCACCGACCGTGGACGCGAAATTACCGAAATGCTTACGCAAGAGGATTTCCCAAATCAAGGCACAAAAAAAATAGATTTATATTACCTCACCATGACCAACTACGACGATGCGTTTGTAGGTGTAAAAGTGATTTACGATAAAGATAACCTAACCAATACCCTCGGCGAGGTATTGGCCAATTCAGGTAAAACCCAAATTCGTATTGCGGAGACAGAAAAATATCCGCACGTTACTTTTTTCTTTTCAGGAGGACGAGAAGTACCTTTTGATGGTGAAAAAAGATTGATGTGCCCCTCGCCCAAAGATGTAAAGACTTACGACTTAAAGCCAGAAATGGCCGCTTATGATATTCGTAACGCCATCGTACCAGAAATTGAAGCAGAAACTGCTGACTTCATTTGTCTCAACTTTGCAAACCCTGATATGGTAGGTCACACGGGAGTTTTTGAAGCTGTGGTGAAAGCCTGTGAGACCGTTGACCAATGCACCGAAGCCGTTGCCACTACAGGTTTGGCACACGGTTATACTTCAATTATCATCGCTGATCATGGCAACTCCGACTACATGCGCAATGACGATGGTACACCCAATACGGCCCACAGTACCAATTTAGTTCCCTGTATTTTTGTAGGAAACGAATACA
>JBDHXS010000302.1:0-8170 GCA_039810845.1 Runella sp.
TCTATCCAGAATTGGAGAAAATTTTGCGAGAACCTATTTCTCAAACCGATGATAAATTTGATATTCTGATTCTGGGAGGTTCGGCCATGAGTATGGAGTTTGGGCTACCCATCAACAAAGCCTTAGATTCGCTTCTTAATCAGCCTGTTAATGGTCGAAAAGTGCGCATCTTCAATGCTGCAACCCCAGCGCATACTTCGCTGGATAATCTCAATAAATATAAACTCTTAGTAAAACAGAAGTTTGATTTAGTGATTTATTATGAAGCCATCAATGAAACTCGCGCTAATAATATCCCAAAACAATATTTTTCGGACGACTATCGGCATATTTTATGGTATTACGATTTGGATTTAATCAAACGTCATCCTGAAATTAACTGGACTGTTTTGCCATTTATCACGCATAAAGGAGTCAATTTGCTGATAGATAAGCTAAAAGGAAAGAAGTTTTTAGAGCTCCACACTGTGAATCCTGATTATGTAAAATTTGGGAAAGAAATAAAAACAGCAAAGCCCTATTACCAGAATGTAAAGCAAATTGTGATGGAAGCCCAAAAAAGAGGCGAAAAACTATTGCTAATGACTTACGCATTATATATACCACCAAGCGTCATTGGAAATGGGGGATACACCGATTATCGAGATTTTGCTAATTGTGAGTATCCTTCGCCTCTATGGCTATGGGGAGACCCTATAAATGTACAAATAGGGGTAAATCAACACAATGTAGCTATTCGTCAATTGGCTGATCAACATCAGACTTATTTTTTAGATATGGATAAACAGATGCCCCGTGCCAAAAACTCTTATTGTGATTTGTGTCACATGACGGATTCGGGTGGGAAAGAATTTGCGTCAAAACTGTACCAATACATGATAGATAATCATTTATTTGTCCGCTAAAACAAGAAAGTAATAGAAAAGAAAGAATTTCACTTTGAAATACAAAGTAAAAAAATCAACTTTGTAACGCAAAGTGAAATAGTTAACAAGATTATGGCGGATAAGCACCAACGATTAGCCACTTTGGATACATTTAGGGGGATTGCTGCACTTGCAGTGGTGCTTTTTCATCTTACACTACATCAGTCAGAAGCACCTTTTCAATTGGGGTGGGGAGCTACTGGGGTAGATTTGTTTTTTATTATCAGTGGATTTGTGATTTTTTTAACGCTCAACAAGACAAACAGTGCGCTTGATTTTGTGGTGGCTCGATTTTCGCGTTTGTACCCAGTTTATTGGACTGCCGTTACGCTTACCGCTATTTTTATGTCAATAGGTATTTTTTTAGGATATAGTCAGATTTCGTGGGTCGAGTATTTGGTCAATATGACCATGTTCCAACATTATTTCAACATCAGAGATCTGGACGGGTCTTATTGGACGCTGATTGTAGAGATGCTTTTTTATGGATTGATGTTGTTGATTTTTTGGCTTAAACAAATTGAACGTGTAGAATGGTATGGATTAGGATTGGTAATAATTCAAGTGTTGATACACAGTTGGGTACGCATTACAGCTCCATCTGTTTCGACTTTCATACAGGAGTTATTTCCTTTGATTAACCATTTTCAACTTTTTTGGGCAGGAATTTTATTTTATAAAATTTATACACAAGGTTATGACAAATGGAGAGTAGTGGGTATAGGAATAGCCTATGGAGTTACTTTATTTTTGTATGATAAAAGTGGACGAAGTAGCTTATTTTTGGATCAAACTGGCTACTTTATTACAAGTACAGTTTATTTCACTTTGTTCTTTTTATTTGTAAGCCGACGTTTAGAATGGGTCAACAATCGTGTAACTGCCTTTTTAGGAGAGATTTCTTATAGCCTTTATGTGATCCACCATTATTTTATGGTAGGAGTTATTACGATATTGCGTGATAAATTTGGCTGGTCATTTATTTCGGCAGGGGGTATGGCGCTTACAAGTGCCTTTATTCTTGCTTCGTTTATTACTTATTTTATTGAAAAACCCTCTTTACAATACCTCCGACTGTGGTATAAGTCAAAGAAGCGGGTATATCAAACACTTTAATATTAGTTAATTGTGAATCAGAAACTTAGTATAGTTATCCCTGCATACAACGAAGAAAAAACGATTCAGACGGTTTTGAAAGCCGTTGCATCTGTTGAATTAATCGGCGGTTTTGAGAAAGAAATTATTGTTGTCAATGACTGTTCTAAGGATGGTACAGAAAGTCAGATTTTTACATTTAAGGCACAAAGACCTGACATATCGGTAGCTTATTTCAAACACGAGGTCAATCAGGGCAAAGGGGCCGCATTGCATACTGGGATTCGCCATGCCACAGGCAACTACGTGGTGATTCAAGATGCCGATTTGGAATATGACCCTCAGGAGTTCAATATTTTGTTGCAACCCATTGTAGATGGCCATGCTGATGTGGTATTTGGATCCCGTTTTATGGGGGGGAAAGCCCACCGTATTCTGTTTTTCTGGCACTCTATTGGAAACAAAATTTTGACGTTTTTAAGCAATATGTTTAGCAACCTCAATCTAACGGATATGGAGACTTGTTACAAATTGTTTAGAACGGATATGGTGCAATCCCTTGACTTGAAGGAAAAAAGATTTGGGTTTGAACCCGAAGTCACGGCCAAAATTTCACGGATTCCTAATATTAGGATTTATGAAGTAGGTGTTTCCTACTACGGTCGGACGTATGCCGAAGGGAAAAAAATTAATTGGAAAGATGGTTTTCGTGCTATCTATTGTATCTTGAGGTATGGTTTATTCAAATAAACGCAGAGACAATGTGGGATGATTTGAAATATTATCGCCAAGCATTAGGTGTAAATATGCTCTGGAATTCTTATCCAATCGTGTTTATCTTACGAGATGGCTTTGGACTCGGACCAAGCGGTAGTACGTTTACAATTTTGTATTGGGGCTTGGGGATTTTGTTTCTCATCCCAATGAATATTTTTCGTACAATATACTTGCCCAATCGGATGCTTTTTGCTTGCTGGTTTGGTTTTATTGTACTGGGATGGTTGTATTGGCAGTATTATCCAAGTATCAATGGGTATCCTGAACGCGTTCGAGAAACCCTTACTTATATCATTCCCTTGGTATTTTTATTTGCTTCGATGTACTATCCCAATGATAAAGTCCATATCATTTTAATTGTGATGGTGTTTTATTCGTTGCTTGCAAGTAGTGGGCTTTTGTACAGTTTGACGCGCGATCCTCATTGGCGATTTGGGGAACGGGCAGCGATTAAGTTTGCCGCTAATACCCAAAATAGTAATCCTCACGCCTATGCTAACAATGCCCTCTGCGGCATTTTGGCCTCACTCATTGTAGCGGCGCGTAATAATGGACTCATTATTAAAATTTTCTACTACTTGGTAGCGATATTTTCACTGGGGGTATTGATTTTGGCGCGAACCAATACCAGTTTGATAGCTTTGGGTATTATGACTGTTATTTATCTTACTCTGCATGGTCGTGAAGTAGTGGCGTCGGCTTTTCGACCACGTATTCTGGCGCTTGTAGCGGTAGTGTACGGGATTGTAGCTCTTTTGTTGTCTCAATTCCGTTTTGCTTCTTATGCCCTTGAGGTGTATTTCAACACATTTATAGCGCGATTTGGCAAGGTGATTTATACAGTAACTGGGGTAGAAGTGGACAAACAATCTGCAGAAATAGATTATTCTTCTGTCAACCGAGTATATAGTTTTAAGTATGTTTTTGAGGTTTTTCTGGGCAAAGGCTCTTTTGGGAAAATTATGTTTGGAGAAGGTTATAAAGCCCAGTTTTTTGATGTTCCCGCTTTAGAAGCGCTTGTCAATCAGGGTATATTAGGCTTTTTGCTATTTAATAGTTTCTTTTTTGTAATGGGAATTATTGCCATCCAGCAATTTTTTAAACCTGCCAACGATCTATCTCTATTCATGGCTTATTTTTCTATGATTGTCTTGATTGCTTTGTTTTCGGGGGCTCGACCTATAGATCTGAGTATGTGGCTGGTATATGTTTTTTATATTCGATTTTTTGGAATTTATTCCCCTCAAAGCCAACCCGCAAAATTAAAACCACAGACTGCGTAGGTCATTTTACAGCTTTTCATGGCACTTCTTGAAAAAATCTTGGCCAATCGCTATCTGCTTGTGCTTTTGTTGTTCGCCTTTACTGTAAGCAGTTTTTGGGTTGCATTAGTGTTGGGAGAAGATCCTGGATTTGGGCTGTCGGTATGGAATGAGATGTGCAATGGAAACATGTTCAATACACTCTCAATACCTTCTCCAAGCAACATAATCGAAAATCAATCTCTGTTTTTGACATGGTGGAGTCCAGGACAATACATGGTGCCAGGAGTAGTAAGTATGGCACTGGGAATTTCGCAGGGTAGTGCAGCTTTATGGATTACTTTGGGGTTCTCAATTATGGGTTTAGTTGGTTGGCGCTTTGTATATCAGCGATTTGAATTTGATAAAGTGACAATTGCACTCAGTATCTTTTTTATTGCTACCTCTCGACTTTTTACCATCAATTTCCTTAACTATACGGGTGGAGAACTGCTACTTTTCGGAAGTCAACCGTGGACGATTTGGTATTATCTGAAATATCGTTCAAAACCTTTTAAACTGTTTGGCGGTCTGTTGGGGTTATCATTGCTATGTTTCTTCCTCAAGTCGGCCTATACCATTGGATTGGCGGCGATTTGTGGTTGTGCAGGATTAGTTTTTTTAACGGACTTTTCAAAACAGAAGAAAATTTTTACACCTTCTTTTTGGACAGCATTATCTCTGGGTCTATGTATGTTATTCTATTTGGCAATTACTCAATTCGGGTTTATTAATCTTGGTTCGAGTCCGATTTCGAGTACAAGCCAGCCTTTTAAAATAGCTTGGGCATCCTTTGAAACACTTACTTATCCTTTGACTCATTGGTTCAGTATTGCGGAGATGTATCCTCAGCTGTTACAACGCACCGAAATTTCTTGGTGGGGACATGGGACTTATTATTTTTTAATGCTGGGAGGGTTTGTCGGTCTGATTTGGATATTGCTCCAAACAAAATATACCCAAGCGCGCTGGGTATTTATGGGATTTTATTTGGTGTATTGTGGTGTTTTTCTCTTGCTTTACAACAAAGGGGCAGATATTTCGATTGAATATCGTCATACCAAAATCGTAGCATACTTGTTTTTACCTTTATTGTTGGCCGAACTTCATCGCCCGAAATTATACTCCAAATTGACATTTTTGGTACTCGTTGTGTTGAATACAGGATATGGATTAGCTTCTTTTGTTGTCAAGAAGGTAGAAATCAAAAATGAATCAGCAGCAGGGATAGCGGGCTTTTCGTTGCGTGATGCTACCTCCGACGACTTGGCTTTTATTCACGCAGTAGATCAGCCCAATAATATTCTATATTTTACTTCGGGATCGCTCAATGTGGACGCTACTCGCGCTCGCAAATTAGTTGGAAGTATTGATTTTAAATTTGCCAAAGATTGTGGATTTGTTTTTGAACGTTATGAAGGAAAAGCTGGAAAAATATATGCTTTTGTGCATGAAGCGTATCAACAATTACCAACCAATCCGTCGTTAGAAAGCCAATTTCCTCAATATCGCTTTCAGTTAGTGAAGCAAACTAATAAATTTAAAATTTATGAAGGAATATAGCCTCATTGGTCTTTAAAACTATTTATAAAATTGTGAAATATTGGCGTAAGAGATTGATTATTCTATTGGCTATTCTCGGAGTGGCCGAACTCACCTTGCGTTTTGGATTTGGGTTTTGTAATGCGCCACTTTATATCGAAGACCCCGATTTTGAGTATGTTTTTGCTCCTAACCAATATCGTTTTCGCTTCCGAAATGTAGTACGTACCAATGAGCTTTCGATGCGGAGCGAATCTCTTAATCCTTCCGATACAACCGTTATTTTATTAGTAGGCGATTCTGTAATCAATGGAGGCAATCCTACCGACCATGATGATTTGGCTTCAACTATTCTTGAAAAACAGTTTACGGAATATTATAAACAGCCTGTTCGCGTACTCAATGTTTCGGCAGGGTCTTGGGGACCTGATAATGCCTTTGCTTTTCTAAAAAAGAAGGGATTTTTTGATGCTGATATGATATGTTTAGTGACGAGTAGCCACGATGCCTACGACAACATGAGTCACCATAAAGTGGTAGGAGACAATCCCAATTATCCTGATAAGCAATATAAAATGGCTTTATATGAGTTTTGGCATCGCTACATTTATACTTTGTTTGTTTATCATTATGTAGAAGTACCTCTGAAAGAGTTTTTGGGACCTGCTACTCAAAAAGCACCCAATGATATCATTCATAAATTTGGAACAACTTTCAATGCGGGATTTCAGCACTTAGCCGATACTACTAAGGCCATGGGGATTCCGTTTTTAATGTATTTACATCCAGAATTGCCCGAAATCGCACAAAATCGCTATGATAGCCAAGGAGAAGAAATTTTGGCGTTTGCACATAAAAATCATATTCCCGTCATAGAAGAATTAAAATTACATCCTTCTAAAGATTTATTTCGGAGCCCAGAATTTGACACTATTCATTACAATGCCAAAGGGCAAGCTTTCATGGCAAAGCATTTATATCCTATTTTGAAACAATACCTCGACGTCTATTTTTCTCGTCATGCGCGTACTCATCGTTCATAATCAACTTTGGGCGCATTACAAGTCCAAATTATTCAGCGAATTACACCGATTGGCTCCCCAATACGATGCAGAAATTCATGTAGTCCAAATTGCATTGTCCGAAAAAAGCCGTGCTAACATGGGCGATGCTGAGGCATTTCGGTACGAATATGACTATGAAGTATTGTTTAATACTTCGCTCGATCAAGTAAAACCCTGGCCGCGTACAAAAGCATTGCTGGAAAAAGTTCGTAGCTATCGCCCAGATGTCTTAAATCTAACAGGTTGGTACGACCCTGCTCAGTGGGTTTTATTGTTTTATGCCAAACTTATTGGGATTAAAGTTATTATCTCTAATGAGTCTAACGTGCGTGATCATGTGCGCATGGGAGTCAAAGAGCGATTTAAACAGTTTTTGCTTGGGCGTGCTGACGCTTTTTTCTGTTTTGGTAAATCTTCAGCAGCCTATTTAGAAAAATTGGGAGCAAAACCCTCGCAAATCCTTACTCAAAAAGCTGCTGTGGTTGATAACGAGGTGATTTTGAAACATTACCAAAAAGCAATCGTTGAGCGTGACAGTCGTAAAAAAGCCAAAAATTGGGCACGCTATAACTTCATTTTTGTCGGAAGATTGATTCCACCCAAGAATTTACCACTACTTTTAGACGCTTTTACTGAAATCAATGCGGAAGCACTTGAGTGGGGTTTGGTATTTTTGGGAGAAGGTGAGCAAAAAGCTGAACTGCAACAGCTTGCCCAAAACAACAAGAATATTCGCTTTGAAGCGGGAGTGTCTTGGTACGAAGTCGCTGAGTATTTAGCTTTGTGTGATGTATTGGTTTTGCCGAGTGAGTCCGAACCTTGGGGATTGGTCGTCAATGAAGCTATGATTTGCGGCTTGCCTGTATTGGTATCGGAGCCGTCAGGATGTGTAGATGATTTGGTACGAGTTGGGCAAAATGGGTTTACCTTCAATCCTCACCAAAAAACCGATTTAGTAGCTAAAATGCGCTATTTCGTTCAAAATACTGCTACCCTTTCACAGATGGGCGAAGCTTCTAAGGCAATTGTGGCACCTTTTGCGCCCCAAAAAGTGGCGCAAGAAATGCTTCGTGGTATGAAAAAGTTATTCTAATCGCTCAATTATTTTTTATCCGTTGGTTCCAATAAATCAACACGTTGAGCGTAGCCCGACCTGCTGCAATGATGTCTAAATCTCCATCGCCGTCCAAATCAGCAGCTTGGAGGTCTTCACAGGCCATTCGTACACTTTCGTCCAGTACAAATTCATCCCAATTTTCGCCGTTGGTATCTTTAGGAACAAACAATCGAACACCTACTTTTTTATCCGCATTAGGATTTCGCCAGCCTACGGCTATTTGAGAATATCCCAAACCCAGAAAATCGCCGCAAGCCAGCGCATGACCTTGGCTCAGGCGGTCGGTTAAAGTTTTCTTCATGTTGGTTTTAGGATTTAAAACAACCAATTGATTTCCGTGCCAAGGTG
>JBDHXS010000303.1:0-8158 GCA_039810845.1 Runella sp.
TTGTTAGGGGGGATCATTTCACCTGCCGATGCTGTAGCGGCTACGTCGGTTTTGCAGGGCATTAAAGTCCCCAAACGTGTCGTGACGATTCTGGAAGGAGAAAGCCTGATCAATGACGCTTCTTCGTTGATTGTTTTTCGTTTTGCCTTAGCTGCGGCACTTACGGGGCAATTTACGTTCGTCAAAGCCACAACCGATTTTTTTATGGTGGCAGGGATGGGGGTTGCCATTGGATTGGCTATTGCCTACGTGCTGTATATCGTTCATAAATTTATGCCTACTACCCCCAGTATTGATACTTCCCTGACGGTCATTTCCCCTTATTTGATGTACCTTGCTGCCGAGCATTATCATTTTTCGGGAGTGATGGCTGTGGTCAGCGGTGGGTTGTTTTTGAGTTATCGTTCCCACGAAATTTTTACGTATAATTCTCGTATTCAGGCGTATTCGGTGTGGGAATCACTGATTTTTATATTGAATGGGCTGGTATTTATTTTGATTGGCTTGCAACTTCCTCAAATCATCAGAGCATTGGAGCATTATTCTATTGTTGGATTAGTTTTTTATGCGTTGATTATCAGTGTAGTTACGGTTGTTGTTCGTATTGTATGGGTGTTTTCTGGCGCGTATTTGTCTTGGCTTTTGTCAAAACATGAAAAACGACTGAAATGGGAGAATGAATTTCTGATTGGGTGGAGTGGAATGAGAGGCGTGGTATCATTGGCTTCTGCATTGGCAGTACCGCTTACGTTAAGCAATGGCACTGCTTTCCCCCACCGTGATTTGATTTTGTTTATCACCTTTGTCGTTATTCTCTTTACGTTAGTGTTTCAGGGGTTAAGTTTGACACCGATTATCAAATGGTTGAAAATCAAAGAAGATGAAAACGAAGAAGCCGAACACGAGATTATCATTCGTTTGCGTATGGCCGAGGCCGCACTCAGCCACCTTCAAAGCAATTATGTTGATGAACTAAGCTCAATTGATGCCTATACCCGCATCAAAGAACGTTACGAGCGTATGGTAACGATTACCAGCCGCAAATTAAATAAGGAAGAAAAAGATGCCGCTGCTGCACTTTTCCTGCCCAAATACCGACGTATGTTGTTAGAACTCGTTGCCGTACGCCGCAGCGAACTCCACAAACTCCGCAGTGAAAAACGCTACTCCGATGAATTACTTCGAAATAAAGAATATGAGTTGGATTTGGAAGAGGCGCGGTTGAATGAGTGATGGAAACATCCGTCAAAACCCATTTAATTTGTTAAATCCATGTTCTCTTTTTGTTTCAACATCAATTTTTGCTTTTTGGCGTCATATTCAAACGCTTTGACTTTCTTGTCAAGTGTCACTTTCTTGGGCCGAACAGCAGCATGAATGCAAAAAATAGAAGGTATTTTTTTACCTTTTAATTGCAATGACAGTGCGTCGTTTTGTTGCTCAACGGTAAGCGTAGTAGGCATTTGGTCCTTGGTATCATACACAGTAAATTCACTTTTACCTTTGGGATAAATGAGCCAAGTGATATAATTAGCAGAGGTAGAATCGCCGATGCCTGTGTAGGCGCGTTGAATGTTGAGGGGGATGATGGCACCTTCTTTGATGTAAACGGGAAATTCTTCGAGTGGGAATTTTTTATTAAAAGTTTTTGTGCCAGTTAGCACTTCTTTGTCATCAAACCAATAGCGCCATTGGCCTTCGGGCAGGTGAATTTCGTTTTCCAACTCGTCTTTGTAAATCGGGGCAACCAACAGATTATCACCAAATAAATAGTGATACTTACCTTCAATCGGGCGTTGAAGACGAGTGCCGCCTCGGTGGGCGGATACTACGTAACTGTACATGTAAGGCACCAATTCGGTATGCAACCATGAAAAGCGGCGGATGATTTCAAACTCCTGCGGGCTTCTTTTCCAAAGGGCTCGTTCGCCGTGCCCACCGTTGAGAAATAGTCCGCAAAAGGTAGAAAATTGCGCCCAGCGAATGTATAAACGAGGAGGAATATCGTCACCCGAAAATCCTGCCACATCGGAGCCAATGACGCTGTAGCCCATTTTGGCACTTTTTAAGATGCTTTGAATAGCCGATTCAAATCCCTGCACTCCTTCCAAGGCAATGTCTTTTTGAACTTCACCTTTGGAGGTTATCGGCGTTTTACTTTCCCAATAATGTTTTTGGTCGCCTACCCAATTGACGGGCGAAGCATCAATCGGTGCAAAACCTTCGGGATGAAACCAACGATCCATGGCACGGGCCAGCGTCACAAATTCAGGATTGCTTTTGAGGCCGTTGGCATATTCTTCTCGGTAGTACAAATCCATGTATTGGCGCGTTGTCAACCAACCGGAATGTGATTTTTGGTATAAAAAGGGAAGCAGGCCAAGCTGTTTTCTGAAAAGCGTAGCAGTGCCGTCCAGTTTCCAGCCATCAATGCCGTATTTCAGGACTTTTTGCTGCATATCCTGCCACCACTTTTTGGCTTCGGGGTTGGTGTAATCAATAAAACCTCCTTTGCCCTTCCACCATTTGATTTCGTTGCCGTTGCCAATCAAATAGCCTTTGTCTTTGGCTTGCCGATAAAATTCTTTTGACTCTTGAATTTTAGTGTCTTTATTGTGGCTATCCACCATAGAGGTCATCCACAAAACCACGCGGTAGCCTTTGTTTTGCAGCCCCGTAAACCACTTTCCATACTGAGGATAGCGACTCGTATCGGTTTCAAAATCATTGTAGCGCAAGCTCCACGGACTGTCAATCAGCAAGGTACGAACGGGAATGTCGTGTTTGGCGTAGCCGTCCAACAGCGAATCTTCGTAGGCTGCCGTGTTTTGGTCATCTTCCCACAGCCAACACTCTAATGCCCATGCGGGCGTCAGGGGCGGGTTGCCGTGCCTTTGGGCATTGAAAGGCATTCCCCAAAAAGGAAGAATAAAGTAAAAGTAGCCGAGCAGGATTAAGACCGTCAGACTAATGAGAAGGTATTTTGCTGATTTTACAAGGATTTTTTTCATTCTTAAACCACGTCCGTTCCTGTGTTGATTCTTTGCTTTATACTATACAGACGAAGGCGTAAAAAGTACCGAGTTTACAGTTCTTCCGAGTGGTTTATTTCCCCGAAATTCTTTTTCGAATACGACTCAGTGAAGGCCCCTGAATGCCCAGATACGAAGAAATATGGTACAAAGGAATGGTTTGCAGGAGCGTAGGGTGCTGCTCGACCAGCTCCAGATAGCGTTCTTCGGGCGTTTTGAACAGAAAACCTTCATTTTTATCCATCACGATATTAAAAGCCTGTTCGGCAATCAGCCGTCCGAAACGTTCCCATTGATGCGATATTTTGTACAATTGAGTGAGATGTTCCAGGCTTATCATGAAGATTCGAGCATCGGTCATGGCCTGTGTATAATATTTGCAAGGCGTTTGAGTAACAAAACTTTTGTAGGAAGTAATAACTTGATGTTGGGAGAAAAAGAAAAGGTTTTTATCATCGCCAGTCTTGTCGTCGGTGTAAAAAGTTCTGAAAACACCTTCCAAAATAAAACCAAGATAGCGGCAGATGTTCCGTTGCTCATTATAAAACCCTCCTTTGTCATACACTTTGTATTGCCAGTAGGGGGCTGATAATTGAAAATTTTCTTCGTCCATACCAGCGGCTTGTGCCAAAGCCGATTGAAGTATCTCTTTGTCAGTCATAATGAAGGTGAAGGGTTGTTTGAGATGAACGTATTTTGCCCTCAAATATGAAAAAGAAATTCGGAAGAATTGACTAAGGCGTGTACCAAAGCGGCGTAAAATACACTTTTGGTTTTCATGTAGGTGTAGCCGTACGCCCAACCTGCAATGCTTGCCAAGCCAACGAATAAAAGTGAACCTGAATGGAAATGTACCAACCCAAAAAATATGCTCGTAATGGCCAGTGAAGTGTAAGGGCCGTGAAGGATAGCTTGCTTTTTTTCAATAAAGTAGGCCGGAATGAAAATCAATACTGTAATCAGCATTGGAAACCACGCCATTTTAAATTGAACAAAATAGCCAGTAACAAACGAAAGAAACAGAAAAATAATAAAACCCCATTTCCAGTAAACAGGCCATTTGCCACTTTGTGTGATTTTTTTAGCCAAAATATTTTGTAAAAGCCCACGTAGAAAAAGCTCTTCAAACAGGGCTGTCCCCACAAAAATACGGACGAAATCTTTGACCCATTCGTACGCAAATTTTGAGGTAAAAACGTTGTTACCGGTCAAATTTAGGAAGTTTCCAAAATAACCCAAGATGATAATAAGCAGAAGAAAAGATAACCAAGCCCCAAGGGCTATAAAAAGCGACTGCCAACGAAAATTCGGAAAGAAGCCAATTTCGGACAGATTACGAATATAGCCAAAACTATAAACCGTTGAAAGCATAATAACCAGACGCATGACATTGCTGAATCCCGAACCATTAAAAGGCAAAGAGGTGCTGGTTCCAAACGAGATGCTTGTGGCAGGAATGACAATTAATAAAACAAACACAATGTCAGACCAAACAACGGATAAAGATGTTTTTTTGAAGGCTAAAAACCCCATGGCAGGAAACGATAGATAAAAAATAAATAGCGCTGCGGAACCTTTAAAGGGCGTATGTCCATGAATAATCAAATAGGCATACAGCAACACAATCAGCAGAATGGGAAAGACCACAACCTTCTCCGTGCCTTCTTTAAGTTTTACTTTCCAATGAGCCGATATGTCGGGCTGACCAACCGTGAAAATTAGAAAATAAATCACCAAAAAGAACGGACTGTCCATCAGCAGTTCTTTAGCAGGCAATTGCCAATTGGTGACTAAAAAAAACGCAAAAAGCAGGAAAGTTAAGACAGCACTGGTCAATAACGACTGATTGTAGGTGGCAGAGGTTTCTTTCATAGGTTGGTTAGTTGATTGTACTACAGAAAGAAACCCAATCAGGCTATCCATGCCTATTAATTTTTTGCAATATCTACTTTTGAGGACATAAATTTCTGTTTTTGAGCGTAAAAAAGGATAATAATACCCGTTAAAATGGCAGGAATGCTCAGCCATTGTCCCATGTTTAAGAACATTTGATTTTCAAAGCTTTCCTGTGGAGTTTTGAGGAATTCGATCATAAAACGGAAGCCGAAAAGCAACACCATAAATAGTCCCATAATTGCTCCTTCGGGCAGCGTATGCCTTTTTTGTTTCCACAAATAAAGGGTCAACCCAAATAAAAACAGGCAAAAGAAAGCTTCATACAACTGAGTGGGATGACGAGGGACAAGAGGTAATAAGTTAAAATCGGTTTCGCGAACAAACACAAAACCCCAAGGCAAATCGGTAGCCTTTCCATAAATTTCAGAATTGAACAAGTTTCCCAACCGAATCAATGCACCTCCCAAAGCAACTGCAATGACGATACGATCTGCTAACCACAAAAATGAAGGATTGTCAGGCTGGCGGCTATACAGAAACAAAGCCAATAAAATAGTGATGGTAGCGCCATGACTGGCTAATCCGTAAAAAGGTAGGCTAATCATAGATAGAAACCAGTCAAAAGGTTGAGCAACAAGCAGTTCCCATTCATAAAACAAATAATGGCCAACTCGGGCACCTATTACGGTGGCAATGACCATGTACAGCAAAAGGGATTCTGTTTTGGAGACAGCCACGCCATCAGAACGGAAAATAGAAGAAAGCAGCCATTGCCCTATCAAAAAGCTGGATGCAAACAAGAGACTGTACCAATGAATAGGCAATGAAATGCCGAAAAGGTCAATAGTAATGACGTTGGGAGAAATATCCCAAATAATAGAAGCCAACATGTGATGAAAATTTTAAGAGTTTAACAACCTGAAGTAATACTTATGAGTAAACAACTGACGCAGAAATGAAGAAAAGGCCGTTGGGCTTTTTGATACCATGAAATAGGAACAGGGCGATTTCTGATAAGTCGGGCAATATCGTCTGAATTCCATTCAGATTCATCGTTTACCTGCGTTTTATAAGAATCCCACAAGGGTTTTAATTCATCTAAGTTCATGGCAATTGATTTTTTAAAAGCTTTTCAAGTTTAGTCTTAATTCGGTTGATTCTTGTACTGACATTAGTTCTGCTCAAATTCAAAATACCAGCTATTTCGTCGTAACTATGCTCTTCTAAATAAAGCATAATAATGGCTTTGTCTAAGTCGGCAAGTCGCTCAATAGCGTGGTACAATTCTTCCGTTGCTTGGGTCAATTCAATGGAGTTATCAAAAGCCGAAATTTGGTACGCATATTCCGAATAAGGTTCGTTTTTGGGACGTAATTTTTCTTTTCGCAGTTTGGTAAACACAGTATTCAAAGAAATACGATAAATCCACGTAGAAACTTTAGACTGATGGTTGAATGAAGGATAGGATTTCCAAAGTTGGAGTACGATTTCCTGAAACATATCTTTACGGTCTTCGTATCGGGAAAAGTAGAGACTGCAAAGGCTGTGAATCAGCTTTTGTTGATTGGCTATTAGCTCTACAAATTCTTCTTGTAGTGTTACTTTTCCCACTGCGAAAGATGACTGAATAGATTTTAAAGTATTAGTTGTAGAAGATACAAAAAAGTCACACACATTCAAAAAAAATGTGTGAATCAGTAGGAGTGTGGTAAGTTAAATGATTTTAAAAATACCCGTTTCCAGCGTCAAGCCTGGGCCAAAAGCACAGCTGAGAATATGTTTGCCTACATCTTCTTTTGTTCTTTCCTGAAGTAATTTTTGAAGTACAAACAAAACGGTACATGAAGACATATTGCCATAATTAAGCAATACTTCATAGGCATAGCGATTGTCTTCGGGAGTAAGGCCGAGTTGTGTTTCGGCAGCTTCCAAAATAGATCTTCCTCCTGGATGGATAGCGTAAAAATCAAAATTCGGCAATGTAGCTTTTTCTTGAAGTTGGTTCATTAATTCCCCAAGACCGCCTTTCACCAAGCGGGGAATGTAAGAACTCAGGACCATTTCAAACCCAAAATCACCTACGTGCCAAGCCATATCGTTACGACCTTCAAAGAGTAAATCACAATGAAAAGACCGCATCTCTAACGACAAACCTTGCGGCTGCCCTTCGATGATGACTGACGCCGCTCCATCGGCAAAAAGAGCATTGGAGAGTAAATAATTTTCGTCAATTTTTTTCTGAAAATGTAGTGTACATAGTTCAATGCAGACCAGCAACACTTTCGCATTGGGGTCTGCTTGCACAATGGCGTTGGCAACTTTTAATCCATTAAAAGCCCCATAACATCCCATAAAATTAATAGATGTGCGTTGGGTTTGCTTTGATAAATGAAGGGCTTCTACCAGTTCAATATCTAAGCCAGGAGCATAAAGGCCCGTACAACTAACAGTGATAAGATGTGTGACAGTGTTTATTTTTTCGAAATTTTCGATTAATTGTAAGGATTTTAATGCTAAAGGTAGTGCGTATTGACGGTAAGCCAGCATTCGTTGTGAAACTGTCGGAAATGGCTCTAAATCAGGTGTATTTGCATAAAATTCGAAATTTTCTGTGAGTCCATAATCTTTCAATACCGAATGCCGCTTTTGAATTTTAGTACTTCTGTAGAGCACTCGGAGCCTTCGGGCTTCATTAGAATCCAGTTGTGAGGCTCGTACCATAAATTCAGCAATGGATGACTGCGGGATAGTATGTTCTGGAACTGCAGTTCCAATAAATGTGATGTATGCCGGCATTCGATATAAAGATGAGCGTTTTGCAAATAAACGCAATGATGCAACAAAGGGTTGTCGGCTGACTGACCTTTAGATAACTTTATTATAAAACAGGTATTTCTACGCTAAAGTTTTCAAAAAAAACTTGCCTCCTTTGCAAAACGAAACCCCAAAACTTGTGTACGTATATGAAACTCTCAAAAAGTTATCGAACCATGTATGATAGTCGGAGAACTCCGGTTGTGCTTGATCAAACAATTTGGCTTGCTGGTTTGACCCTTTTGATATTTGGTTACATTGTACTTTATTTTTTGTATCCAATGATAAGCAAAGGACTTTTATTCTAAAAAATTTCAGCAGCCACGAAAACATTCTTTTAATGAAAAAGCGGGTTGAGACCCGCTTTTTAGTTTTTCTTTAGAGGATAGACTCGTACATAATCTATTTCCATTCGT
>JBDHXS010000304.1:0-8126 GCA_039810845.1 Runella sp.
TCAGAATCTATTTTGGGCGTTTATTTATAACTTGATTGGAATTCCATTAGCAGCAGGCGTGTTATATCCATTCAACGGTTTTCTGCTCAATCCAATGATTGCGGGCGCAGCCATGGCACTAAGTTCTGTGTCGGTGGTAGGCAATAGTCTGAGATTGAAACTAAAGCGTTTGTAGTACGTCATCAGTGTATCCGTTAAATGTTATCCGAGAATATCCTCGTACAATTTTCTCTAAAATCAATCCATTTCATCACTTATAAAATTGCTAATCAAAAATCATATTATCTCATAAATCATGGAAACCTTACAATTCAAAACCAATATCAATTGTGGAGGCTGCATAGCCAAAGTCACTCCTTTTTTAAATCAATTGGAAAACGTAGATACGTGGAAAGTAGATACGGCTAATCCCGAAAAAATCTTAACCGTAAGAGGAGAAGATCTTACATGCGAGTTGATTGAAACTACCGTAAAGCAAGCGGGTTTTGAGGCAACATCGAAAGAATAAGTACCCGTTTTAGCACCTCAAAACATTATCGTATAGTACTAATTCATATTCCTTTACTATTCATAAGATTGCCTGTTATATGCCACAAATATAACACATCGACCAAAGGGGCATACTACCACTTTTTTCATTCGTTGATTTACACACGTAAAAAAAGCCTCAAAACGCATTGGTTTGAGGCTTTTTTTACGTGTGTATTTACTTAGAAGTGATCCCGCTGGGACTCGAACCCAGGACCCATACATTAAAAGTGTATTGCTCTACCAACTGAGCTACGGAATCTTACTTTTTCGGTTGAGCCGTGAGGCCGTTCAGAAATCGTGGTGCAAAAGTACGGTTATTAAGAATATAACGCAAGTGCTATTTTAAAAAAATATTATTTTTTCGAGAAAACTCCCCCAAAATGAGGCATTTACGTAAACAAAAATTGTATATTTTTTTTCAAATACTTTTCTTTGTCATTAGATTCACCCCTTCAAACGCTTATTATTCTACCATAATAAATCGTAGTTAACCACTAACTTTCCACCTCTCTAATGAAACTTTTTCGCTTTGGTAGTTTCGAACAAGAAAAACCTGGTATCATATTACCCAACGGTCGTAAGATTGATGTTTCGGCCTTCGGAGAAGATTTTAACGAAGCCTTTTTTACCAACGATGGCTTGAGTCGTTTAGCAGACTGGCTCAAAACCCATGCTGATGCCTGCCCCGAAGTATCAGATAGTATTCGTCTTGGCTCTTGCATTTCACGCCCCTCTAAAATTGTCTGTATTGGTTTAAACTATGCTAAGCATGCCGCTGAATCGGGAATGGATTTACCTAAAGAACCTGTTATTTTTTTTAAATCTACTACGGCACTCTGCGGCCCTTATGACAATGTAATCATTCCTCGTAACTCAGTAAAAACGGACTGGGAAGTTGAATTAGCGTTTGTGATTGGTAAAAAAGCCAGTTACGTTGAGGAGGCTGACGCCATGAATTATGTGGCAGGATATATTTTGCACAATGACTACTCAGAACGGGAATTTCAACTCGAACGTAGTGGGCAGTGGGTAAAAGGAAAAAGCAATGACACCTTTGCTCCAATGGGGCCTTTTATGGCCACCAAAGATGAAATTGCAGACCCGCACAGCTTACGTCTTTGGCTCAAAGTAAATGAGGAAATGTTGCAGGATTCAAATACCGATGATATGGTATTCAAAATTCCTAAATTGGTAAGTTATCTGAGCCAATTTATGACCCTTTTACCAGGAGATGTAATTTCAACAGGCACTCCATTTGGCGTAGGACTTGGCTTTAAACCACCTCGTTACCTTAAACCAGGTGACGTAATTGAACTTGGCATTGATCATCTCGGCATCCAACGACAAGTGGCTGTGGCATATCAGTAGCGAAGGAATTATCACGCAAAGAATTAGCCCTCTTTGCGTGATAACCTGAATTTTGTATTCAAATGTAATCCTACCTCCTTTAAATTTTGAGCTTAATCTTCATTCTCTCCAAAAGGGCTGTAATTCCAATAATCAAAAAGGCAAAAAGCAAGGATTTCAATAAGCCGATACCACCAAATTTGAATGATTCTGGTAGCGAAAAGGGCAATAAATCAGCTATACTATAATAAATATAGGGGATTAAGTAACAAGTTAGGGTACTTGTACCCGCAACTTTGATGGAATCAAACCAAGCAGACTTTCCTCGAATATCTACCAACCAATAAATAAGTGCATAGAGAAGAAAGGCAATGCCACAACAAAGAAAAATCCAAGTGGGCGTAGCTTGGATTTTTGAAATAATAAAGAAACTCCTCGAAATAAACCCAGCTATTAAGAATAAAACGCCTATTACTATAAAAAGCGTTATCAATTTATATTGCTTTGAACGGATATAAAAATGTTCTAAAAGTAATGTAGCCAATATACCCGCAGAGGCAAAAGAATGAAAAGCCCCGTTGCCAAGAATCCAGTCGGTAGGGCCATCTGCCCAAATTTCCAGTAACCAACCTGAATGCCCTACAATGGGCATAAAAGTAAAAAATACCCATGAAAGCACTAATAAACTGGGGGTTTTATGGGCAAAAAGATAAATGAGTGCGCAGCCCAGATATGTCCAGCCGATAAGACCTAGAATTCCCCACCATTGAGGTGACATTCTTGATAAACTCTCTCCCTCCCCTCCTCTAAAAATAAAGGCCAAATAGAGCAACAAACAAATACCAAGTGCCTGTAAGCTAACGAACAGCATCTTATTTGAACTCACACTTTTGGGATACACGTTCCAAATAAGAAAGAAGCCAATAACCATTAAAATTTGAAACCACTCACGACCTATGCCAGTAGCTTGAATATTTAAGTCAGGCACGTTAACGGTGAAAACACCCATTACTACCAATGCCACCGATCGAACAATGATGTGGCGGACTATCTGCTCATTACTCTCTTCTCGTGCCATTCTGTTTTGAATAGCAAAGGGAATGGCCATACCCAAAATAAACAAAAAACAAGGAAAGACCACATCGGCAAATCCAAGCATATCCTCGGTAGCTTTGGCGTGTTCGAGCCAGTAAGGAATGCCTGTCAAACTCCATAGGTCATTCACAAAAATCATCCAAAGCATAGTCAATGCCCGAAAGACATCAATAGATAAAATACGTTTTAGAGAAGTTTGCACCTTATTGTTCGCTAATTTTCTTGATTTCGCCAAACATCGTTCTGAAACAATTAGATGCCGTATTTTCACCCGCTTTTTCGTTCACTTTTACTCCATAATACTCGTCTAAAAATGCTCCTGCTCCTGACCATACCGTTTGCATCATACCAAAATAACGGGGTTTCATTTCCTTAGTAGCTGTTTGTCTAAATTTAATCATGTCCTGCGTTTGAGCCAGCGCAATTTTAGGTTTTCTCCATGGGCAAGTAATTACATTGAAGCCCTTCATAGCAAAGTAAACAGCCGTTTGGTCGGCGCGCTCGTAATGCCAATCACAAATGACTACATCTTTGGCAATCAAGTCAATAGCCTTATGGGTGTTATTATAGCTACCTTCCCATTCGCCGATGCCTGTAGTTTTTCCATCAATAAGGCGATCTCCCCAAATCCACAACTTACGGTTTTTGAGAGCCAGATGATTTCGTAGCTGGTTTAGTTCTCCTGCAAAGAGTTCAGCCTTATCACGGCCTCCGCAACGGGGGCACTTGGCATCGCCAATATAAAAAACCTCGTCCATTCCTGCGTGAAAAGCATCGGTTTCAAAAACGTCACAAATTTCATCCATCAACTCAAATACGACTTTGTGTACACCTGGATGCAGGGGGCAGTAGCTTTTGCAGTACAATCCGTCGGCGTTGGGCCACACATACTTTTCGGGCATTTTTACGTGGGGCGTTTCATCAAACTCAGGATATACCCGCAGCAAATTTTCTGTTCTTGAAGCCCAAGATTGATGCCCCAGTAAATTGATTTAGGGTATGATTCTGATACCGTTTTTCTGGCAAGCGTTTACCAGTTTTCGTACGTCCCGTTTGGAGAGCGCAACACTATCTCGCAGTTCAGGATGGCTTTCAAACTGGTAATTATAATCAACTCTGAGAATCAGCGTATTCACTTGACGAGACGCCAACTCTTCATTGATAAATTTAACAAAAGCTTCCACTTGTTTTACTTGCGGCGCGGCAATGCAAAAACCACGAATAGGCAAAAGACTATCCAATTTGGATTGACCCAAAGCAATTTTTCCCAAAAGAGAAAAACATAGCAACAGCAAAAGATGAAGTAATTTAGTCATGGTAGTGGTATTAATAGGGCTGAATTTACAATTAAAAGAAAAGAGGTTTGTATAAATACTATGGCAAAATCAGCTTCATTTTGCAGATTTATATCAAAATAAAATATGCCATAGATGAATAGATTTCAAGATGAAGCGCGCAATTCGTATTTTTGTAAAAACCTATTTGAACCGCCTCAAAGCACCCATGAATTTTCCCTCTAAACTCATTGAAGAAGCCGTAAGCGAAGTATCTAAACTCCCTGGTATTGGCAAAAAAAGTGCGCTAAGAATTGTTCTTCATTTACTAAAACGAACTGAAAAAGAGACCCAATCATTGGCATCGGCACTCGTAGCTGTGCGAACACAGACCCAATACTGTAAACAATGTCATAATATTTCGGACGCAGAACTTTGTGGTATTTGCCTGAGTACCAAACGTGATCCATCTGTCATTTGCGTGGTACAAGATAGCCGTGATGTACTCGCCATCGAAAATACGGGACAATTCAATGGTTTGTACCATATACTGGGAGGCATCATTTCTCCACTCGAAGGAATCGGCCCAGGCGACTTGCATATTGATACTTTGCTCAAAAGGGTTCAACATAATACCGACGTAAAAGAAATCATTCTTGCCCTTAGCCCAACAATGGAAGGTGATACTACTTCCTTCTATCTTCAAAAAAAACTTAGACACTTCTCTTTAAAAATATCCACGATTGCACGGGGTATTCCAATCGGTGGTGATTTAGAATACGCCGATGAAATCACTTTAGGACGTAGTATTTTAAGCCGTATTAATTACGATTAGAGAAAAAATACTACCAAGTAGTAAATTTTAGGTTTTTGTCAGTAGAATGTTCCATTTGGTCGCTTATTTGGCAAGATTTAATCCTACATTGACTTGCCAAAGTGCCAAATGAAAAATTTTGCTCATTACACCGTTGAGGACTTTGCAGCCGAACCTCTTTTTATTAGGTGGGTGCAGCAACCTGACGATGCTGAATTGAGTAACTTTTGGCACGTATGGCTAAAGAATCACCCCTACAAATCGCAAGAAATCGCAGAGGCGCGGACCTTGGTCGGGGAGTTTTCGGATACCTATGTAGGAATGACCTCCCAAGAAATGCGTACGCTTTGGATGCGAGTTTTAGAATCTGTCAACACCATCCCTGAAATTGACCCATTAGATCAAGAAGTAAAACCTTTGGCTTCAGCTTTTTATTTGGCACGTTGGTTAATAGCACTATTTGTTGGATTGGCTTTAGTAAGCTGGATTCTTTGGAGAATCTATTGATAATTCCACTCCAGCATCTACAAAAATGAGGCTTTTATAGGCACAATGTGCCTTTTTAATATAAAAAAAACACAAAAATATCATTAACAAGTAGGAGAAATTTTTGATCTATAATAATGAAAAAATCTACAATAAACGCAATTTAAAATATAAAAAGTAATATATCGGAAACGTTCCCGGTAACGATTGCGTAAAATGTTTCAGCATTTATTTTGCGAAACCCAATCATTAAATCTAAACTCGACAAGGAATCATTTTGATTTTTTAATAACTAAACCCAAAATAATTATATTTTTTCACTTTACTTATTTTATCATAAATTATGAGGAAAATCTCTACTTTGTGCAGTGCGTGGATGATTGCGGCGGTGCTTTGCACAAGATCCGCAATGGCTTCAAACCCACCAACCAATGGCAGTAGCGGAAAATCTACCGCAACCGTGAATGCTGATAAGACCGTTACAGGAAAGGTATTGTCTTCGGAGGATGGGGCTGCTCTTCCGGGTGTCAGTGTTTTAGTAAAAGGAACAACTACTGGAACAAACACCGATGCCGATGGCAATTTTAAAATGACTGTGAAAGACAACAGTGCCGTATTGGTATTCTCGGCCGTTGGTTTTGAAAAAAAGGAAATCACAGTTGGCAATGGTACGGTCTTCAACGTAACCCTTTCAGTGGACCAAAAAACGTTGAACGAAGTAATCGTAGTGGGTTATGGTACGCAAAAGAAAAGCCAAATGACAGGTGCGATATCGCAAGTATCGGCCAAGCAAATTACCGAAATGCCTTTAACTAACCTTGGACAAGCGCTACAAGGTCGTGCGGCGGGTGTTGATGTTTCACAATCAGGCTCTAAGCCAGGTGCAGCCCCAAGAATCCTCATTCGTGGTCGTAGATCATTTAATGCAGGAAACGACCCCCTGTATGTAGTTGATGGTATTCCGTTGTCGGCGGGTTATGAGGATATAAACCCCAATGACATTCAGTCTATAGAAGTGTTGAAAGATGCCACAGCCACAGCTATTTATGGGGCGAGAGGCGCAAACGGTGTTGTGTTAGTAACCACAAAAAGAGGCGGGAATAAAGGTAAAACAACGGTTACAGTTGATACGTATGTGGGTACTTCTAAGGCTTACAGCAAATTGGAGTTGTTTTCTGGAGAGGAGTTTGCTGAATACGTGCGTGAAGCATACAGAGCTACTGGATTGTACAGAGACGCTGCTGGAAATCCAGTCGCGACGGGAGTTGCCGATGCCGCAGCAGATGCCAAAGTGGCAGTTTTGGGCGGTGATCCTAATGTGGCGGCTGGTATTGCGGCTGGAAGAAATACTCAGTACCAGGATTTAATACTTAGAACTGGGATGATGCAAAACCATACTATTGGTATTCAAGGAGGAAACGACAGAACTTCATTTTATATCTCGGGTGGATTTTTCCAAGATAAGGGTATTACAAAACTCTTAGATTTTACTCGTAACTCACTTCGTGCAAACATTGACCATCAAGTAAATAAAAGGCTGAAGGTAGGTATCTCAAGTTACTTGATGTATTCGATTAGAAACGGTGAAAACTTGAACCCTTACGGAAATACCTTAAATGCAAACCCACTTGGGGCTCCTTACAATGCCGATGGTTCATTGATATTCGAACCTACCAACGATGCGCTTTTGTCTAACCCTCTATCTGAGGTAGAGCCAGGGGTTAATATTGATAACACCAGAAAGTACCGAATCTTCAATTCTATTTATGCTGAAGTAAAAGTAATTGATGGCTTAACATACCGTTTAAATTTAGGCCCTGACTTTACCATATCGCGTTGGGGACGTTTTATTGGTTCAGAAACAAACGCTCGCCGTCGTGGGGATGCCCAAGCATTCAACGAGAATCGTTTTGGGTTTAACTTCACCATGGAAAACATCGTGAACTACAATAAAACCATCGGAAAACATACATTTAATGTAACGGGTGTACAATCTATTCAAAAGGATAATTTTGAAAGGTATAGAAGTGAAGTTCAAGGAATACCAGCTCAGGCACAGTCGTTTCATAGCTTAAACTCAGCAACCTCTGTGTTGGGGGTTCAGTCGTCGCTAACTGAATGGACGATTTCTTCTTTAATGGGTCGTATCAACTATTCATTTGATGACAAGTATTTGTTGACGGCAACCATACGTCGCGATGGTTCGAGCCGTTTTGGTGAGAATACAAAATATGGTAACTTCCCTGGTTTTGCGTTGGGTTGGAATATCAGCAATGAAGCTTTCTTGAAAGGTGTTTCATGGATTGATTTGTTAAAACTTCGTGCGGGTTGGGGACAAGTAGGTAACCAAGGGGTAGCTCCATATCAAACGCAAGGGTTATTGGCACGCACCACTTATGCTTTCGGCGCAACGGGTGCATTTGGATTTAGACCAGGTACAATTAGTAACCCCAATTTGAGATGGGAGTCCACTGCAACTGCCAACATCGATTTAGACTTCTCTGTTTTCCGTGGTCGTGTACAAGGTTCATTGGAGTTTTATGAAACAAATACTAAAAGCCTTCTACTAAACGATTTCT
>JBDHXS010000305.1:0-8102 GCA_039810845.1 Runella sp.
AACACCCATTGGCACCAACCAGCTTATTGAGGTCGGCGGCAAAGCCATTCTTCGCAAAGTATCGAGTGATTACTCGTCCTATTCGGCAACCGGTGAGACCGACCCGTATACCAAGGTGCCTAACAGTAACTTGTCGAACGTATTCACCTACAATCAAAACATTGCCGCCACCTACCTGTCGTACACATATACCTCGAAGTCCGGGTACAGCCTCAAGGCCGGGGGACGCTACGAGTACACGACCATTGATGCCAAAGACCAAATCGGTGCTATCAACATCCCAAGTTATGGAAGCCTTGTGCCAAGCATCAATATCTCTAAGAGTATCAAAGGTGGAACTACCGTGAAAGCTGCTTACAACCGTCGTATTCAACGCCCAGGTTTGCAACAATTGAACCCCAACTTCAACGCGGCTAACCCTTTCAATATCAGCATCGGGAATCCAAACTTGAAGCCCGAATTGACCGATAACTTTGAATTGAGCTTGAGTACCAATATCAAGAAAACTTACTTGAATGCCTCAGTGTTCAGCCGCTCTACCAACAACAGTATCATGCGTTTGAGCACACCTTCTGACACACTTGCGGGTGCTATCATCACTACCTTCGAAAACATCGGAAAACAACAAGTAGTAGGTGCCAACGTGTTTGCCAATGTGTACTTGACTCCGAAATGGACTTTGAACGGCGGTGTGGATGTGTATTACAACTACTTAGAAGGTAAAATACAAGGCTTGGACGGAACTTCCATCAACACCAGCAACTCAGGTATCGTCATTGGCGGACGTATCATGTCGAGCTTATCACTTAATAAAGGATGGGCTATGCAAGCACACGGTGGAATGCGCGGAAATCAAGTGACGCTCCAAGGTGTTCAAGGTAGCTTCTACATGTACTCAGTAGGTGTTAAAAAAGATTTTGCCAACAAAAAAGGGAGCATCGGCCTCGCTACTGAAAACTTCTTGGGAGGTATGAAAATGAAATCAACCTCTGTAACGCCTATCTTGAATCAAACGATGGTCAACAACATCTACAACCAAAACGTGAAGTTGACCCTCAGCTACAAAATTGGCAAAATGAGCTTTGTAGCTCCTAAGAAAACCAAAGGCGTGAAAAACGACGACGTGAAAGAAGGAGGCGATAATAACTAAGTAATCAATCCAATCTCACGATGGAACGGTGTTAAAATCACCGTTCCATTATAAATTCTAACCACAACCCAATTTACCACAATGAAAACCATTAAATCTATTCTGGCAGCCACATTTGTAGCACTTTCAATGGTAGCCGTCGCAAACAACCCTGGCAAAAAAGCTCCTCAAATCCTAAAAGTAGATGCCAATGCCAGCACTTTCAATTGGTTGTCCAAAAAATTGACAGGCGAACATAACGGAACTGTCAAAATTCAAAGTGGCAACTTAGTAACCGATGGTGGCAAACTCACAGGTGGCGATTTTACCATCGATTTAAATACCATCAAAGATTTAGATATTCAAGGCGATTTTGCAGGCAGGCTTGAAACGCACCTCAAATCAGCAGATTTTTTCGATGTAGCCAAGTTTCCTACTTCTACACTTAAAATCACAAAAGCCGTAGCCAAAGGAGGAGAAAATTATGACCTCACAGGTGACCTAACCATCAGAGGCGTTACTCAAAGCATTACATTTCCTGCCACTGTAAAAATTACGGGCAAAACCGCAACAGCTTCAGCCAAATTTGATGTGGACAGAACCAAATTCGGCTTGACCTACCGCTCGAAATCATTTTTTGAAAACATCGGTGACAAAATGATCTACGACAATTTCACCGTAGAAGTAAAAATCGTAGCAGGTGCACCGATGTAATAAAGATAAGTAGATAGATAAGTGAATGAAGTCAAACGGTGAGCCAATGCCCGCCGTTTGCTTTTTTTAGTAACCCACCCCCTTTCATTCCCCAATAATTGGTGATAATTTTAGAAACCAAAAATCTAAAATCATGTCACCTACCCTTAGCTACGTCAGCGGAACAAGTTCTCAGCCATTGCTTGGCACTACCATCGGCGACTTATTTGATGACATTGCCGCCCGTTTTCCCAACAACGACGCCCTTATCGTTCATCACCAAGACATTCGTTTTAATTACCAACAATTTCATACGATTGTCACCCTATGTGCCAAGGCATTTCTTGCTTTGGGGGTACGCAAAGGCGAGCGAGTAGGTATCTGGTCGCCCAACCGTTATGAGTGGATAGTCACTCAATTTGCCACTGCAAAAATTGGAGCTATTTTGGTCAATATCAATCCCAGTTATCGCCTGCACGAGTTGGAATACTGTCTCAACCAATCGGGGTGCAGTTTATTAGTAATTGCAGACCAGTTCAAAGCTTCCAATTTTACAGAAATGATGTTTGCTCTCACACCAGAATTGGTCAATTGTAAGGTAGGAGAACTCCGTGCCGAAAAAGTGCCACAATTGCATACCATTATTCGGATGGGGACCGACGAAAAACCTGGTATGTGGCGTTGGGATGATTTTATGCTAGAGTCAGAAAAAATGTCAGAGGAAGAGTTGACAAAACGTCAAAATACTTTGGCCTTTGACGAACCCATCAATATTCAATACACTAGTGGTACAACGGGTTTTCCGAAAGGAGCCACCTTGAGTCACCACAACATCTTAAACAACGGCTACTTTGTAGCTGAAATCATGAATTTTACCGACCAAGACCGCCTTATTATCCCCGTACCCCTGTATCATTGTTTTGGTATGGTGATGGGAAATTTGGGCTGTGTCACCCACGGTGCTACCATTATTTATCCGAGTGAAGGCTTTGAGCCAGCAGCCGTGTTGAAAGCCGTAGAAAAAGAGAAAGCAACTGCTATTTTTGGTGTACCTACAATGTTTATTGCCGAGTTAGATTTACCTGACTTTGGCAAATACAACCTCACCAGCTTACGAACAGGCATCATGGCAGGCTCTCCCTGCCCCATTGAGGTAATGAAAAAAGTGCAAAGCCTAATGCACGTATCAGAAATGGAAATCGCATACGGCATGACCGAAACCAGCCCCGTCAGCACGCAAACACGAGTAGGCACGCCACTTGAAAAACAGGTAGGCACGGTAGGACAAGTTCACCCGCATTTGGAAGTAAAAATCATTGACCCCGAAACGGGTTTGGTCGTACCGCGTGGAGAACCTGGTGAATTTTGTACAAGGGGATATAGTGTGATGCTCGGATATTGGAATAACGAAAAAGCCACCCAACTTGCCATTGACAACGCCCGTTGGATGCACACAGGCGACTTGGCTACGATGGACGACGAAGGCTACCTCAAAATAGTGGGGCGAATCAAAGACCTAATCATTCGGGGTGGTGAAAACATTTATCCTCGCGAAGTAGAAGAATTTTTATATACCCATCCCAAAATCAGCGACGTGCAGGTAATCGGAGTTCCTGACGAAAAATACGGAGAAGCTGTTATGGCCTGGGTACGGCTAAGAGAGAACGAAAAGTTAACTTTGGAAGAAGTAAAAGCGTTTTGTATGGGCAAAATAGCACAATTCAAAATCCCTCAGTATGTGCGCATTACCGATAGTTTCCCAATGACCGTAACAGGCAAAATCCGCAAAGTAGAAATGCGTGAGATTAGCGTCCGAGAGCTGGGATTAGAAGAAGTAGCAAAGATTAAAACAGCGTAGCATTTCAACTAAACACCGCTTTTTCTTATTTCTCAAAATCTCTGTATGCTATGTTTACATCGCAATGAGACGAACTATTTTGAAAATCTCTAAATAACATTGAATTGTATTCTTTTCGCAACGGGCTAATCTCTCTGAACGTAATGATGTATATAACCTGAAAAATATCAATTTACTGAGATGACCCGATATGAGTTTTTGAAATCAATGGGCTTTAAAGGAGCTGCGCTAATGGCGGTGATGACTTCCTGCATTCGAGAAGAAGATACCTACGTAAAGGCACTCATGGTAACGCCTGCTTCTGGCACTACAACTATTCCCGTAACTACGACACCAACTACGACAGATTTGAGTACAATCAAAAGCCCTTTGCTCACGCTTGATTTAACAGCAGCAGCCAATTCAGCCCTCAAAACAGTAGGAGGTTATATTGCTAAAAGTGGCATTGTGGTGGCTCAAGTAAGTGCAGGACTATATGTAGCCGTAACCCAAACGTGTAGCCACGAACCTAAAAAGAAAATTATTTTTAACAAAACAGAGTTTTACTGCACCGACCACGGTGCCCGATTCGATTTGACAGGGAAGGGGTTGAATAGTTTTGGTAGCAAAGGCATTACTGTTTATAAAATAGCGACCGATGGAAAAACACTCGTAGTATACAGTTAAACCGAATATAACCATGAAATTCATAACCGTAATTCTTATCAGCAGTTTTTTGTTTAACGCACCTCAATGGGGTGGCGACTTTGACAAAGCTAAAACCGAAGCAGCTCAAAATCATAAGTATATTTTACTCAATTTTTGTGGTTCTGATTGGTGCGGCCCTTGTATCAAATTAAAGAAAGACATTTTTGAATCTACCGAATTTGGTCAATATGCCAACGACCATCTGGTGTTGGTAAGAGCTGATTTTCCTCGTTTGAAGAAAAACCAGTTGGATACTCGTCAAACTGCTCATAACGAAGCGTTAGCCGAAAAATACAACAATCAAGGTAAGTTTCCGCTGACGGTTCTGATAGCACCTGATGGAAAAGTGATCAAAGAATGGGAAGGTTATCCCACTTCGATGAATACACTGGTTTTGATTCATGATATTGCAAGTGCCATTGATACCAGAAAGTAACACGCTCTCCTTGGAAACCTTACACAAAAGAGTAGTTCGACTCATGGGCAACCGCTTTGAAATCAGCGTAGTAGCAGAAGATAAGGCGTGGGCAGTGGTTAGAATAGACGATGCCATCGCCGAAATTCAGCGTATCGAAGCCCTTTTTACCACTTTCAAAGAGGAGAGCCAAACCAATCAAATCAATGCCCAAGCAGGCATTACTCCCGTAAAAGTAGATCGCGAAGTGTTTGAATTAATTAAACGTTCACTCCGAATTTCTCGGTTGACCCAAGGTGCATTTGATATTACTTATGGTTCTATTGACAAAAGTTTATGGAATTTTGATACTCAGATAACCTCCCTACCCGACCGTGAAACAGCTCAGCAAATGGTTCGACTAATTGATTACCGAAACGTCATTTTAGATGAAGCCGCAGGGACTGTTTTTTTGAAAAAAAAAGGTATGCGTATAGGCTTTGGCGGTATTGGTAAAGGTTACGCTGCCGAGATGGCAAAAAGGTTATTAATTCAAAAAGGTGTAGCGAGTGGCATCGTAAATGCTTCTGGCGATCTGACAACATGGGGTAATCAACCTAATGGGCAACCTTGGACAATCGGGATAGCTGATCCCAATGCCAAAAATCAGCCATTTTCGTATTTTAACATCAGCAATGTAGCTGTAGCGACCTCGGGCAACTACGAAAAATTTGCGATGGTTGATGGCAAAAAGTACTCGCATACAATTGATCCCAAAACGGGACTTCCTGTATCAGGCATCAAAAGCGTAACTATTATTTGCCCCAATGCCGAAATTGCCGATGCCATGGCTACGCCCGTGACAGTCATGGGTGTACGTGTCGGCTTGGATTTAATCAATCAAATGCAAGGAATGGCCTGTATTATCATAGATGACAACGACCGCGTGTTTACCTCAAAAAACATCAAAATCAACTAACCATGTCAAAAAATAAAAATATCCATAATAGGCTACTCATCCTATCCTTATTGGCCAGTCTATCGTCCTGCGTTACGGTCAAGGAGTACCAAAAAAGTCGCATCAACGACTCTGAAATGGAACTTTCGGCCCGTAAATCAGAGAAGTTTGAGCAGAGTTTTTACCTCTACCGTGAGGGAGCATCGGGTGCCAACGGCGGCAAAAGCGGTGGAGGCTGCGGCTGTAATTAACCTTTTTGTCACCCTGTAAGGGTCTATTTCCTATTCTAAATTCGCTTAAATGAAAAAAATCATCCTAACCGTTGGATTATTGGCAGCCTTTCTGAAAGGTACGCAAGCCCAAAATAGCAATGATAAAGAGGCTTACGAAAAGCGTAAACTCAAGATTGAAGAAATAAACTTGGTCTCTAGTTATTACGGGCAAGATGGCAACAACTCAGCCGTGACGGGTGGTATTGGCACTGAAAAACTAAGTGATTTTGTCAATTCGATTGACTTAAAACTGTCTTTTATTGACCGCAAAAGCCGTCAACACAGCATCATTGCCGATTTCAATATTGACAACTACACCTCAGCATCTTCCGATAATATTGACCCACTTACGGTTTCGTCTGCCTCTCGTAGCGATACACATATTTACCCATCGCTGTCGTGGAGCATGAAAGACGATGCTACCCATACCACACGCGGACTCAGCTATTCATATTCAACCGAATATGATTATCAATCACATGGATTTAATTTCAATTTTTCGAAGTCGTCCAAAGACAACAACCGTGAGTTTAGTCTCAAAGTAGGTGCATTTTTTGATACTTGGACCGCTATTTTACCCTCAGAATTACGACCCTCGGGCTATGGTTCTGCTGCCGAAGGTGATCGCGACCCCGTGGCCTACAAACCACGGAATTCGTACAACTTGGCCTTGTCGTTTTCACAGATTATTAATAAACGCTTGCAAGTGTTGTTTACGGTTGAACCTGCTTATCAGCAAGGACTTTTGAGTACACCTTACCACCGTGTTTATTTTACCGATGGCTCACATACCGTCGAAAAACTCCCAGGTTCACGATTTAAACTTCCCGTAGGCGCACGGATCAGTTATTTCATGGGTGACCGCCTAATTTTACGCGGATTCTATCGTTTTTACAACGATGACTGGGGCATGACCGCCCACACCGTCAACATTGAGGCTTCTTATAAAGTCACACCGTTTTTCTCTGTGAGTCCGTTTTATCGGTTTAGTAACCAAACCGCCGTTCGTTATTTCAATGCCTACGGAAAACATAGCCCCACAGCCACTTATTACACCAGCGATTACGATATTTCGGGCTTTACCAGTCATTTCGTAGGAGCAGGCATACGACTCGCACCTCCTGGTGGACTATTGGGCTTCAAGCACTGGAACACCCTCGAACTCCGCTATGGTCACTATATGCGTAGCACAGGCATGATAGGCAACAGCGTGACGCTAGCCATGAAATTGAAATAGGATTTTTAGGTTTCCCTCACCGCCCCAGCGAGCTACGGTTGGGGCTTTTTTTGTTGTAGTAAATCAAAAAAGTGCTAAGAACAGTTAACGAATAACTGTGCTTAGCATTTAATACTGAATATCTTCTTCATCAAGCAGCTGCTTGATATTCAATACACAATTATCAAGCAAAGGAATGTCTTCTGACCAATTGACTACGTACCATTTGGTTTCGTTTTTGTCAATCACAAAAATTTTTTGAGAGTCCGTCAGTATCCAAACTACTTTTTCAGTTCCAAAGTCAAGTATTTTCTGAGATTTTTGAAGAATATAGTTCGTTTCTTCATTCTGAAAACTGCTGACCTCCGCTTTTATATCAACTTCAATGACAATTTTGGGAGCAATATCAAAGAATTTGCCTTTCAGTTTACCAATCTTTTCTTTCTCAAAAATGACGACATCATTAGCTAAATTGTCATTTTTTGCCAAATGTAACCCGATTTCATTGGTAGCAATTAGGTATTTTTTTCGGTTAATTGTAAGACCTAAAAAAATGTTGATCAAGGATACCAGAACTCCCTGTAAATCTGAACAAGACATGATTTCTTCGATTGTTTTTCTTCCTGCCAATACATCCTTATATCCTTTGTAATAAATGGGAGTACCATTCCACTCCTCATAAATTAGAGCAGAAGGATTTTTTTTGGTAGAAATAGGAGTTCGACGTGTTTTTTCGACAGTTGCCAACATAACATTCGAGGCTTTAGGTTACTACAAGTTTAACCAAAAACAATCAAAATAACCCTAAAAACGATTGATTAATCCAAAAACAATCCTGCAATTCCCTGCGCTAAAGAAAGGCCAATGCTAAACAATAAAGCAGCTACAAAGCCAG
>JBDHXS010000306.1:0-8096 GCA_039810845.1 Runella sp.
TGAGGTAAGGATAGCCTTTACGAACTTCCACGTCACAGCTTCCGCCCATGGCTTCGGCCAATCCTTGCGCAATTTTGGTAATACGTTTCCAGCCTTCTTCGCGCCATTCTTCATCCATACAACGGAACGTACCTTCTATATATACTTCGTTCGGAATCACGTTGGTTGCACCGTTGGCAATCACCTTTCCAAACGACAACACCGACGGCGCGGCGGGTTTGCGGTTGCGGCTAATGACTTGTTGCAACCCAACAATGACGTGCGACGCAATCAACACGGGGTCGATGAGCGTATCGGGCATCGCTCCGTGGCCTCCTTTTCCTTTTACAGTTAGGTACAATTCATCCGTACTCGCCATGTACATGCCTTCGCGGAAACCAATTTTGCCCACGGGAATATTGGGCGCTACGTGTTGTCCTAAAATACTCGCTGGACTAGGGTTTTGAAGCACTCCTTCTTTAATCATCAAAGAGGCACCGCCAGGAATTTTTTCTTCGCCAGGTTGGAAAATCAACTTTACCGACCCTTCAAATTCGTCGCGGAGTTCGTGCAAAATACGCGCTGTTGCCAATAACGACGACGTATGCACATCGTGCCCACAGGCGTGCATTACACCAGGGTTTTGTGATTTATAAGGAACGTCATTGGCTTCTACAATCGGCAAAGCGTCCATATCCGCCCGAAGTGCCACTACTCTGCTGCCTGGATTGCGGCCTTCAACAAGGGCAACTACCCCCGTCGCGGCTACACCTTCTTGGGGGGTAATTCCTATTTGTTTCAATTCATTGGCTACAAATTTTGCCGTATTGTACTCTTGAAACGATAACTCTGGATTGGTATGTAAGTAATGTCGGTTAGCCACGGTAGCGGCGGCGTAGGCCTTCGACAAGGCTTTGATTTTTTCTAACATGGTAATTAGTCTTAACTTTGACCAGACAAAACTACAAAATAGAACATCGGAAGACGCAGATACGGGCGATTTTCGCAGATAAATTCTATTTTTCTATACGCTGACGCATGAAAATCGGACTATTCTTCGGCTCATTTAATCCCATTCACATGGGGCACCTTATCATTGCCAACACCATGGCTACGGCGACCGACCTCGAACAAATATGGTTTGTGGTTTCGCCCCAAAATCCGTTCAAAAAAAACAAGAGTCTGCTGCACGAGTTTGACCGATTCGACATGGTGGATCGTGCCATTTCAGATAACTCTAAACTCAAAGTAACCGACATTGAGTTTTCGATGCCTCGTCCGAGCTATACCATTGATACTCTGACGAAATTGCAAGAAAAATTCCCACAACATACCTTTAAATTAATCATTGGAGAAGACAATTTAGCGCAATTTAAGAACTGGAAAAACCACGAAGCTATCCTTCAATATTATGGTTTATACGTTTATCCACGTCCAAATTCGGCTCCTCACGAATTTGGCAATCACCCTGCCGTACAATTCATTTCGGCCCCGCTACTCGACATATCCGCAACATATATTCGTGATTGTATCAAAAACAATCGTTCTATTCGGTACATGGTGCCTGACATTGTCGAAGAAATGATTTCGAGGAAGAAATTTTATATTTGACAATATGCTTTGAAATACATTACTTTGCAGCGATTTTGAACCAAACTTCTCACAAAAATGTCAGATATTGCAGAAAAAGTAAAGAAAATTATCGTTGACAAATTAGGCGTAGATGAGTCAGAAGTGACTGAAGAAGCCAGCTTCACTAACGACCTTGGTGCTGATTCCCTCGATACGGTAGAATTAATCATGGAATTCGAAAAAGAATTCAACGTTTCGATTCCAGATGACCAAGCTGAGCACATCGGTACGGTAGGCCAAGCGGTCAAATACCTCGAAGAAAACGTCAAATAAGCATATTTTTGTAATTTACAGATCCATTTTATGATTCTAAAACGAGTGGTAGTGACTGGCATGGGCGCTTTGACTCCCATCGGAAACACGCTATCGGAATACAAAGAAGGGTTATTCAGTGGAACCAGCGGTGCTGGGCCAATTACCCGATTTGACGCGACCAAATTCAAAACCCGCTTCGCTTGCGAAGTAAAGGGGCTTGATATGGCTCAATTCATTCCTCGTCAAGAGGCACGTAAAATGGATCTTTTTACACAATTTGCTGTTGTAGTTGGCGATGAAGCGGTAAAAGACAGTGGGCTTGATTTAGAAAAAGTAAACCTTGACCGCGCAGGAGTAATTTGGGGTTCGGGTATCGGTGGACTCAAAACCTTTGAGGAAGAAGTTCTCAGTTTTGGAAAAGGTGATGGCACTCCTCGCTTTAACCCCTTCTTTATTCCAAAAATGATTGCCGACAGCGCATCAGGCATTCTTTCCATGCGCCACGGTTTTCGAGGTCCTACCTATGTGACGGTTTCGGCCTGTGCTTCTTCCAACAATGCGATTATTGATTCCTTTAATTACATTCGCCTCGGTAAAATAGATTTTTGTTTGACAGGTGGCTCAGAAGCAGCCGTTACGCAGGCAGGAGTAGGCGGATTTAACTCATTAAAGGCGCTTTCAGAGCGTAATGATGATTATCTAACGGCATCTCGTCCCTACGACCAAGACCGTGATGGTTTTGTGTTGGGAGAAGGAGGGGCCGCTTTGATATTAGAAGAATACGAACATGCCGTAGCTCGCGGAGCTAAGATTTATGCCGAAATCATTGGTGGTGGTATGTCGTCAGACGCCTACCATATCACTGCTCCCCACCCCGATGGAATTGGCGCTTATCTGTGCATGAAAAATGCACTTGAAGATGCTGAAATCTCGCCTGAAGATGTGGACTATATCAATACTCATGGCACATCAACGCCTATTGGAGACCCTCAGGAAATTAAGGCCATCGAGAGGTTGTTTGGAGACCATGCTTACAGCCTCAATATCAGCTCCACAAAGTCTATGATTGGACATTTATTAGGAGGTGCAGGGGCCGTAGAAGCCGTAGCTTCTATTTTGGCCATTCAACATGAAATGATCCCCCCCACGATAAATCACTTTACCGACGATCCGGATATAAACCCTCGGTTAAATTTGACTTTTAATAAAGCGGTTTCTCGTTCCATTAAGGTCGCTTTAAGTAATACTTTTGGGTTTGGCGGACATAATACTTGTGTGATTTTTCGTAAATTTGAAGGATAAACAACATCCCAATTGCCTACGGTATTAAACCCCCTCATTAATTTCTTTAGACCGGGGAACATGTCCCCCGAAAAGAAGTTTAGAAAGGCTGTAGAACTCATCATCGGTGCAAAACCTTCAAATATGGAGGTTTATCAGTTGGCTTTTCGCCATACTTCTGCTTCCAAAGAAACAACCATCAAAGGGTTTCGTGAATCAAACGAACGCCTTGAATACCTTGGTGACTCGGTATTGGGTATGGTTATTGCAGAATATCTCTTCAAAAAATTCCCCTACAAAGACGAGGGATTTTTAACTGAAATTCGTTCACGAATCGTGAACCGTGAAACTCTCAACGGAATTGCCCGTAAAATCGGTTTAGATCGTTTGATTGAATTTGATGGTAACCGTCGCGGTATACCTCACAATTCTTCCATGTACGGCGATGCCCTCGAAGCATTGGTAGGTGCCGTGTATTTGGATAAAGGTTTTCGCTTTACCCGAAAATTTATCACTAAAGAACTCCTCACGCATTACGATTTAGACGCCCTCATCAACAACAACGCCAACTTCAAAAGCCGCCTTATCGAATGGGCACAGCGCGAAGGTAAAGAAGTACGTTTTGTGATTGTACAAGAAAACGGCAGCCGTCACTTCCGTGAATTTATTTCACAGGTTACCCTCGATGGCGAGGTTTTTGCAACGGGCAATGGCTATTCTAAGAAAAAAGCGGAGCAATCAGCCGCGGAAAAAGCTTGTGAGCAGTTGGAGCTTAAGTAAAAGATACTGTATGCAGCTTATTTTCTAACTGACCTAATTTGTCCCTCAATTGCTTAATCTCTTTTTTTAATTTCCTCTTTATCCCCTTCTTTGGGCTTATTTTGGATACTAAATAAATCATTATTGCAGTTGGTTTCATCGTCAATTTTGAAGATAATCTTATCATCAGAAGACAGAATATCTTCCACTTTTACTCTTAAAATACCCGCAATCGCTTCTAATTTTGAGAGCTTGATATCTCGGTCTCCACATTCTATTTTACTGTAGCCTTGCTGTGACATTTTCAAATCTTCGGCCACGTTCTCTTGTGATAAATTACGTAACAATCTAATCGTACGAATACGGTTTGCTAACTTTTTCATAACGTTATGGCTTGAGGTACAACTTTGGGGAGTAAATTACAATTCTTCGTTTTAAAACACAACATTTTACTGTAATAAATTTGATAGACATAGTAGGAATTTTGAACCGTCAAATCATTCATTGTTCAACCTCAAAAATCTATCTTATTTATGAAACAGTTGTACGTGGGAACTTTACGAAGTTGCATGTGGAGACCAATGTACTGGAGTTTTAGGAGGAGCCGATAATGGAGATTACTTACCTGAGTTAGAACAAGGGTGTTGTTATCAATACAAAGGATGTGGCGAAGGGCTAGGAGGTTCTGCCCCTTCAAACCCGAGTCCTTACACGCCTATTTTTAATCCTAATAATCCAAGTATTGGAGGTGGGTTAGGCAATGGAGGAATCTTGGGAGGACCCGGGGGAGTTGGCGGGCATGGGACCGGGATTTTGGGGAGTTCTAAATGGGCAGAGTATTTAATGGTAGAAAATAAAATTACAGAATATCAAACCAATGGATTTACAGTTTCAATTGGAGAGAGAAATTGGATTCATGCAAACCCTTGGATTCTCCCACTAATAGTGGATTACAGTATAATGAAGGTAGATTTAATGAGCGGAAGACCTAATTTAGGAATATTAGGAAATTGGATTCGCTCAACTCAACTTGACAATAATTTTTCTAAAACCTTATTTGAAAGGTATTGGTTAGGATTAGGAAATTATTGGCTTACTGATACTGAATTTCAAGATATCTGTAATCAAAAAACTTTGGATACTCCTTCTGATGAAATTATTGATTTTATTGGAGAACCATGTCACAAGTATGTATATTCATGGTATAATTCGTCAAAATATGCTTTAGCTCTGGGAAGAGCAAGTTTATATATTCGAATTTCTGATAGCAGCCCAATTGGCTTTTATGATTATTATGATTTCGACCCAAAAACTTGGCCGGGAAATCGTACATTAACAAACGAACTCAAAACACGCGGAATCAATTACTTTTCTCCTTCAACAGCTAAAGGTTTTGACATTGTCTATCCATAACTACTCTCATAATGAAATCGCTTACTAAGTTTTTTTTATCCCTACTGATATTGACAATAGGTATAGGGCTAATTATTTATAGACTTTGGGTTGGTTTTTGGCCTCCTCGAACTCCAGTAAAAATAGTACAAAAGTCCATAGGAGTATCAGTGAAGAATTTAGGCATTAAAAAGTACTACGAACAATGGCTTCCAAATGGTGATGGTACTCTTTTAGTAATTATTAACACTGATTCAGCCTCTATCGCCAATATTTTGTCAAAATCTAACTTAGTTTTCAAACAACTAAATGTTACTAATAATCACGAAGTAAATGCTCTTGTAAAAGCTAAGTTAGATTCAACTCAGAAAGGATGGTATTATTTCAAAAAAGAAAAAGATCAAAGTTTTGAGCTGATTTTTATTTCTCATAATAACAATACCATTCTTTACTGGCTTGACATTCTATAATATAAAAACAAGTTAATGTAAGCCAGAAAACTTGCATGTAGATAAAGTCAAGCAAAACCGATAGCGCGAGCCTCTCGGCTCGCACTATCTATGAAAAGGTCCCTGACCTCTTTATTTGAAAACGGCCTGAAGTCTCCCGATAAATGGCACAAGTGGGCGCTCACACCATCAGAGAACTCCTCACGCATTACGATTTAGACGCCCTCATCAACAACAACGCCAACTTCAAAAGCCGCCTTATAGAATGGGCGCAACGTGAAGGCAAAGAAGTACGTTTTGTGATTGTACAGGAAAATGACAGCCGTCACTTCCGTGAATTTATCCCCGCTGTTGCTCGGCTCTGCCGAGTAACTGTTATTAATAGGCTTCAAGCCATTAGGGTTTATTTCTTTTTGGCTCGAAGCCTATAAAATAGTACTCACTCGACACAGCCGAGCGAGTACTAGGAGAAAAAAGCGGAGCTCAGCCGCGGAAAAGCTTGCGAGCATCTGGAACTTAAGTAAAAGACGATGTGTAGTAACCGTTTATTCTCGGCCACTTATTCGGTAATTGATACCAATTGAAGCAAAATAAGGACTTCCTACAGAAAGCTCACCGTTGAGGCCAATGTTTTCGGTAATATATCCGCGCAAGCCAAACAAAATCACCTGAGCTTGAAACATCGGGAAACTGCCTTTGATCCGATTGCCCAGAAAACTCCGCCAAATACCACTACCACCTGCTTCTTTTAGCACCTCGTCCAATTTATTATCCAACGAATTGGAGCTAATTTTCGCTGTCCATATTCCTACACCCAATCGCACGCCCGAATACATATCCATTCTATTGGCATTGCCATAGTGAAACAAGGCTCGTGCACCAAAAGTCATGCGGGAAACATTCAAATTGACGTCCCCCAAGTTTTCGGTTTTGTTGTATTTTACATCTTTCAAATCCAAAGAAACTTTGTTATAACTTACTGCTCCCCCAATCGAAAACCAGCGATTGACGCCATAATCATACGCCACATTAAGTTGAGGAAAATTACGCATCTTACCTGATGAAAAAGACACAGTAGTATCCGATATCTCCTGTGAACTCGTGACAGTTCCTCGGAAGGGCGAAAAAAGGCTCGCGCCTGATTGAACGCTGATAACGTGTTTATAATCTTCGTTTTGGGCCAACGCGTTGAAAACAAAAAGAAGCAAACCCAATAAAAAAGGATATTTTTTCATAGAAATACAACCAATAGGTGGCTAAATGTGGAAAAATATAAGCAGCAAAGGTAGTGAAAATGAACTAAAAGCTACGTCACATCCCGAAACAACTCCTCCACAGCCCGACGGCTAGATTCCATAGCACCATGAACCGTACCACTATGGCCTCCGTAATGGGTGGCTTCGCCTGCAAAATACAATTTGCGTTGCACTGGCTGAGATAGAGCTTGTCGAGTAAGCAGCCCTCCACCGTTGACAATGGGATAAGAATAGGCTCCTTTTATAAAAGGTTCTTTGTTCCAATCCATAACATGGGCATTCGTCAAAGCTCCCGTAGCTACACCTTTTCCGTAAAGCGTATCCAAATCCTTCAAGATATTTTGAATGGCAGTTACTGCAGGCTGTGCACTCAGTATTTCGGCTTTCTCGCCCATTATTAAACCCGTTAAGATAAAAGACTGAGTGCTACGTCCATACGAACTTACCTTGTACTTAGGTACTAATCCAGAGGTATAAATATAGCCCGTAGCAGTATCCCAAAAACGGCGATTGAATACCAAAACTACTTTCATTCCTGCTCCCATACCTATGTTTTTGAGGGCTGTCACTTTCGCTTCGGGTAAAGCAGGCGTAAATTGTAGCTCGTTGGCTTGTAAAACAGTGAGAGGTACCGTGATGATTACTTTATCTACAAATCGCCGTTGTATCTGTGTATCTTCCAAACTAATACGCTCATTGCTAAAATCAATTCGCTTTATCTGTTTGTTTAATACGACTTTAGGAATAACTTTTTTACATTTTTCTTCCAACACCGACAGTAGCGAACGGTTGGTTAATCCATAATTTTCATTGCCTGCACTCCACGTTTGTGCTTCTTCCGTAATCCCCTTTACACTCAACCTACTGGCCGATGTACCGTATTCATTTGCTACTAGCGCCTCCGTAATGTGACGTACGCGCGTTGCCAAATTGGTGCTTTGCATCAACTGAAGCAATGTACTATCTGTCCCCGAATAACTGCGCGATTGCTGGGCTAATAGTAAGGAAAGACGAAAATCAAGGTCTGTATTCCATTGACTTTCAGTGCGGAGTTGAGTAGCTATTTGGTAAAAATCGGTAGTAGTGTTAGGCA
>JBDHXS010000307.1:0-8089 GCA_039810845.1 Runella sp.
GAAGTTATGTAATGAGCTATGATGCAACGACCGATACTTGGAGTAAATGGCCTGGTAAGGAGATTTTTATTCCTCTGCAAAGAAATGTGGCGAGAGGAGTGTATCAAGCTCCTACTCTTAATGGGAAATCCTATTTAGGACTTGGTAATGAAATCAAAGATTGGTGGTCATTCACGCCCTAAAAGGTCTTTTTTTATTATTATACAGGGTGGTTCGCATCACCCTGTATTTCCCACAACTATAACCACCGCTTCCAAATGCAAACAGAGCACACTGCCAAACTCATCATTGCTAAAATTGAATCAACTCACCCAAGCAACACGACAGAGCTGGACAAAATTGACCAGCAGGTCGCTCAATTTCTGGGTGTTGACCCAGCTCCGTACACGCGCAGCCGCGATGCCCTGAAGACCATCAGACCTCCGAAGTTTTGGCTCAAAATCGAAAACTGGCCCCATGGCCACACACAAGTGTTCGGGTGTTTTATTCTGGAAAGCGGTGAGGTAGTCGCCTTTCAGTCGGGTTGCGGAACTACTGAAGAACTGGCCGAACTACACGCCATCATTCAGGGTGTTGCTTATACGCAGGGATATAGCTTTCCCAAATACAAATCTACAACTTCTTGGATGCTGGACGAAGACAGTTGATGTTTGCAAATGGCGACAGTAAGAATAAATGACTTATCGAACCAACTAAGTTTTTTGTTCTTTTCTCCCAATACACAGAAATGAATACTACACCCATAATTGTTACAAAGGTGTTTTGCTTGGTGGTGATGCTATGCCTATTGGCAGCACATTTACAAGCACAATGCCCTTTGCCCCTGCCTACGATTCGAATCAGTCAGGTAGGGTTACCCAATTCGGTGGCACATGGGAGCTTTTGTCCAGGCGAAAGAGTACAACTAAATGCCCAACTCACACAAAACATTGCTGATGCGCGTTTTCAATGGCAACGCGATGGAAACAACATCGCTGGGGCTACCCAATCTACTTATGTTACCAATCAAAACGGAATTTATACGGTGACTATCGAAACGCCCACCTGCGCCACCACAGCACGTTCTACTCCAATTACTATCAAGGTAGAAGATTGTACACCTTCAGGACGTGTACGCATAAAAGGAGGAAGTTTAGAAGAAGACATCAATGATTTGTACAACCTACGGTACGCTTTTATCCGATTAACACTTTACACCCACCCCAACGACCGAAATCAATTTCCAAATACCATCACTGCATACATTTATCGTAAACGGGATAGTGCACCTATAAGAACCGTTTTGATGCAACGTCGGTCGCAAATCGAGCGACTATTGACATTTAACCCTGCCTGTGGCAATGATTTAATCCCCATTAATGATATCTATTATTTCTATTATTTACCCTACGACCCTGTTACTTTCAACGACCCTGACGGCTATTACATTACCTCGGCTCCTGTATGTTGTCGCGAACCAAGTGCTAATTTGGAAGGTGAAACTCCCATTGTGTTTCGGCTCGAATTTGCCCCTCATAACCGCTATAGCCTTACGCAACCACGAACTACCCTCACGACAGAGTTTTATCTTCCGAGCCGTTTGGAAACTTGTGCTGGACAAAACACCACTTTTCCCAACGCCATTGAGCCTTCTGCCAATGTAAAAAATGCACGATACTCCTTTGCGGAGGCTTTTACATCATTGCCCACCGCCCCGCGCCATCAGCCCGTGGCGCTCAAAGCAGGCTTCACTACCCAGAATTTTGTAGGTAACACCAATAATTCCATCACTATCAACCCCCAAACAGGTACCATTTCAGGGATTTTTGAAAAGCCAGGGCAATATACTTATGTCGTCAAAGCTGAATTACTACAAGATAATGAAAAAGTAGGAGAAATCTATCGAGAGATCCGTATCGAAGTCAAAGACTGCGACAATACCAAGCCCAGCCTCTTTGCCTCTGCCGAAGGAAAACCTACTGTTCAAACCGCCCCGCAGCTGTGCGCGGGAAGCCGCCTTCAACTCAACGCCACCACTGTTTCAACGGGCGGAAAATTGCAATGGCAACGCGATGGGAACCCCATCGCAGGGGCTACTAACACTACATTGGTGGTACAGGAAGCAGGGGAATACACCCTCACGGTCATCAAAGACAACGCCTGTCCAGCACTGGTGATTTCCAATACCATTGAAGTAACGACCAACACCCCAACAGTAAATGCAACGCTAAGTGATGGTGGGCCTTGCCCCGACCAACCCCAACAACTCAAAGCCACCGTCCCTACCACTGTCAAAGTGCAGACCTATACATGGTACCGCAACAATATCGTGATTCCTTCGGCCAATGATTCAATCTATGTAACAAATTTAACGGGAGAATATCGAATAGAAATTATGGATATTTTGGGTTGTAAAGCCTCTTCATCGGCGGTGAATCTACTACCTAAAACACCCATCACAGTAAGTATTTCCAGTGGCAATCGTCCAGGAGCTAAACTATGCCCCACAGCAGCCAATTTTTATCGGGCTTTCGCTTCAGTTTCCGTTCAAAGTTACCAATGGTTTCGAAACGACACGCTCATCAGCGGGGCTATCTCCTCCACCTTTACACCTACTCAAATCGGGAAATATACGGTCAAAATTACTTCCTCGGACGGCTGTACGGCCACTTCGCCCACCGTTGAGTTACCCCAATTGGGCGGTGTGCCCTCGTACAGCGCCGTGGGAGATAAAAAAACGTTCTGCCCAGGAGGAAGTGTCAAACTCACTACGACACTCGACCCTATTTTTACTTATCAATGGCTGCGCAACGGACAGACAATCATGGGCGCTACGAGTGTTGACTATACAGCATCCGCAACTGGTCAATACAGCGTTGTCCTACGCGATTCGGCGGGTTGTACAGTAACCTCAAGTCCCTGGATTTTATCTCAATTAACACCTCCAAGTGTATTGGTTTCGGGAAATAAGCAATTTTGTCACACTGATTCTGCTGCACTCAAGGCAGAATCCGCAAGTGCAGTAAAGTATCAATGGATATTAAATAGCTCTTTTATTGATATGGCAAGTGCCTCCATACTAATTACACGGATACAAGGTACTTATCAAGTACAAGTAACAGATACCAGTGGCTGTACGTCTGTCTCTTCCCCTTGGGTTTTGACGACCAATAACCTTCCCGAAGTACGAATCAGGGGTGTTAATCAAATTTGCCAAAATACGGCCACGGTCTTCAACGCAGAGGCAAGCAGTGCCATCAAGTATCAATGGCTCTTTAACAGTGTACGGATTGATACCGCGACAACGGCTACACTAAAAGCACAAAACGCTGGCAATTACGAAGTGCAAGTAACCGATGTCAATGGCTGCACAGCTGTATCTTCTCCTCAACCTTTAGTAGTTAATCCGCTTCCCACGGTACAGATTAGTGGTAAAACACAAGTCTGTCGCACGTCAACTACTCAACTTCTGGCTCAAAGCAACGGCTTAGTTCAGTACCAATGGCTATTTAACAACACGCCCATTGACACTGCCCAGTCTGCCACTCTGTATGTTCAAAATGCAGGCATCTACCAAGTACAAGTCACTGATAACAAAGGATGTACACTATTATCACCTCCCTGGACGCTAACGGTCAATATCCCTTCTCCACTGCAAATTAGCGGTAATAATCAGGTTTGTCGGGATGCTTCTACTATTCTAAAAGCAGAGCCAAGCCATTTATCCAATTATCGGTGGTTATACAATGGCACATTGATCGATACTTCCACCGTCTTAAATGCCCAGAAAGAAGGGATTTATCAAGTTCAAGCCACTGATGAAAATGGCTGTCGGGCAATGTCAGAGGAATGGTTTTTAAAAACCATTAATCAAATAGCCGTAGATTTTGAACTACCCGACTCTGTTTGTATAAATGCTTCTACAATTCCGCTTCAAGGTTCCCCGTTAGGAGGCATTTTTAGTGGTTCAGGTATAACCAATAATCAGTTTGACCCCGCAAAAGCTGGAAAAGGAACCCACTCGGTGACTTACAGTCTCATGGGACCGACCGCTTGCCAGAGTGCTACTCTCCAAAAACAAATCACTGTGAAGTCTCTGCCACTCTTTGACTTGGGGAGCGATATAACCATCAATCAGGGGACAAGCGTAACTTTGAACAACCCCATCGGCACAGGTTACACCTACTTGTGGGAACCTTCTATTGGTTTGAATGACTCTAATATTCCTAACCCAATAGCCGAGCCTGTTCAAACTACAGTTTATTCCCTAACAGTGAAAGACCAATTTGGGTGTGAAGCAACTGATAGTATTACGGTGCAGGTAGGAAAACGTTTGTATATACCTGATGTATTTACCCCCAACGGCGATGGTGAAAATGACTTCTGGAAATTAATAGGATATGAAGCGTATCCAGATATTGAGGTGACGGTTTATAATCGCTGGGGAAACGCCGTTTTCTATTCAAAAGGCTATCAGCAACCTTTTACAGGCGTTAACTCTTCTAATCAGTTACTCCCAACGGGGCAATATGCTTACGTAATTTCCTACGATGGGCACAAACAATGGGGAGCACTACTGCTTTTGCGATAAAAACATTCGTGTTTTCCTACAACCGCGCCAGCGTCAAACCTCCATCAATGACAAATACTTGACCTGTTGAGTACGGAAACGCTCCTGCGGCAATGACCGCCACGGCCTTGCCGATGTCGTCGGGATAGCCCCAGCGAGGTTGCACGGTAAGTCCTTCGGCGATGAGTTTGTCGTACTTAGCCGCAACCCCCGACGTCATGTCGGTTTTGATGATTCCTGGGCGTACTTCATAAACGGGTATGCCCAGCTCGCCCAATCGAGCGGCAAAAAGCTGCGTCATCATGCCTAATCCCGCTTTTGCCACGCAATATTCCCCGCGATTGACGGAAGCTACCGTGGCCGAAATCGACGAAATGGTAATGATACTTGCTTCAAAATCGGGGGATGTTTCTTTTTGCTTGACCATCCAATAAGCGACAGCTTGCGTCAAAAAATACGTTCCTTTGAGGTTAGTATTGAGCACATAATCAAAGCTTTCTTCGGTGGCTTCCAAAAGATCGGCCCGTACTTTAGGCGCAACCCCCGCATTATTGACCAATACATTGAGCCGTCCAAAATGGGTATTAATTTTTTCCAGCATCGCCACCCGCGCTTCTCCCGAGGCAATGTCACCTTGGCAGTAAATTACTTCTGCCCCCAACGAACGTAGGTGATCAAGTACTTCTTTCACAGCCTCTTCCTCTCGTACACCATTGATGGCTAAGTCAAATCCTTTTTGAGCCAAATGCTCCGCAATTCCCAATCCTATTCCACGGCTTCCTCCCGTGACGAATGCTACTTTTTTCATCTAATAAGCCAATAAAATATGTGCTGGAATTCCTAATTCATTGTGAATGAACTTCAAAAAATTGATACTCATTTGTTTTTTACCGCCCAAAATTTCGGAAATGGTGCTTTTACTCAACCCCATTCTTTTAGCCAATCCCGACTGAGACAACCCCTGTTCTTCCATTTCGTATTTCAGTGCTTCTAATGGAGTAAGAGGTACGATTTTATAATGTTTTTGCTCGTATTCGTGGATTAATAATGAGATTACTTCCAACAAATCTCCTTCTGGAGTATCAGGTTTTGCATGAAAAACAATTTCTAATTGTTTCAATGCTTTATCATAATCCTCCTCTGTTTTAATAAGTTTTATTGCTTCCATGAGTCAAAATCTATTGTTTTAGCATCTATTTTATCATACTCTGCATAAGTGCCAATAAATTTCACAAAACAAAGTTGAAATTCATAGTTGAATGCTGCTATTAATCTGTATTTATTACGTGCTATGTTAAATACTATTCTTTCATTACCCACAAAGTCTGCATTTTTAAAATCAGCAACCACTTGCTGAGGCGTTTTGTAGTGATTGCCCTCAATCTTACCATACCAGTGCCTTAGGTTTGGTTCCGAGTCAGGATATTTCTCCCAAAACTGTTTTAATGTTTTCAAGGCATGTATTCTCATACTCTGCAAAGTTAAAACAAAAAGTTCGCAAAATGCGAACTTTTTGTTTGCTACTAATTTATTTTTACTATTTTGATGCCATTCACTACAACCCTTCCTTTATCGCTTTTAACTCCTCGGCTTCGGGGCGTTTTTTGTAATAGGGATCCAGCGGGAAGCAACCCGAGATTAGGCCGTGGCGCGGCGCGGTGGTACAATCGGAAAACGTACGACAAATGAGATTGCGAGTGAGTGTTTTTCCTTGAATCATGTCATCGGGCATGGATGGATACGAAAGCACCATCCGCCCAAAACCCACGCTATCGGCCATGCCATTGCGAAGCACGTATTGCGCCACGTTGGGCAACCATTCTTGCAGATAGGAATAGCCCGAACCAATAATCACCAATTCAGGAAATTCAGCCTTTAAGCCTGCTGTCACATCAATTTGGCGCTTCACACCCGCAAAAGGCTCCTCAGGCGGCAAGTAACCGTCCGACGGCGGGAACAACGCGGGGCGTGTCAGGTGAGGCGTGTAATAAGGGCTTCCACCCGTCACGCATATCAACTGAATTCCCAACTCTTGCGCCAAACTCAAGAAGGCTTTGGGTTCGGTCAAATCAATCGAAAGGCCGTCTTTTTGTCCCCCAAACGCATACGGATAGGTCTCCATTTGCTCGGGTTCACCTTGGTCGTTGGTACCTTTTTTGAACGGTATAAAATCGAAAGCGCTCAGGCGAATCCCCATTTCTAATCCTGGAGCAGCTTGTTTGATACCCGCGACGATGTTGCGGAGGTAGCGAGTGCGGTTTTCAAAGCTTCCGCCGTATTTGCCGTCGCGGTCGATGGCACTCAAAAACTCATGCCCCAAGTAGCCGTGACAGTGCTTTATGTCCACAAAATCGTAACCTGCCTTCTGCGCCAACACCGCTGCTTTTACGTACATGTCGATGATTTCGTCCACCTCTTCGTCGGTCAGGACGGGGTGATCGGCTTCCATTCCAAATTTTTTATTCAAAAACGGGTGCGAGTACAAAATCTTCGACTCAAACTTTTTGTGGCTATTGGGTTTGCAAAAACGCCCCGAGTGGGTGAGTTGCAGGCCAATACTAAGTCGTCGGTAGTGCCGAATTTCTCATAATGTTTGTCCAAAATCAATTGCCGTAATTGAACAAATTCTTCAAAATTTTCTTCGTTCATGACCAACTGATTGGGATTGGCCTTGCCCTCGTGACATACCGCTACCGCTTCACAACCAAACAATAGCTTGGCTCCGCTCACCGCAAATTTCACCCAACGGTTTTTGGTAAACTCCGATGGCTTCCCGTCGAGTGTGCCGTCCCAGCCTTCCATCGGTAAAATACACAGGCTATTGCCAATCGTCTTGCCCGACTTGAGGATTATCTTTTTACCAAATGGGCTTTCGGCAGGAGGTAATAGGGTTTCGTCAAACGCCAAATCAACCTGGCTATTGTCTAAATGTTTCTTCAAATCGGCCGTCGTTTTTAGCTGGGCCACTCGGGTATATTTGGGTTTGTATTTTCCGCTGCTCATGGGAGTTCTGTTGTTCGTGATTGCTGGATTACTCCGTCAGACGATAGTCAGACGGGGCTTTTATTACCTATGCTCGTTTGAGGTCTGACTATCGTCTGACCTTTACCTTTACCCCCGTCAGACAATAGTCAGACGGAGCTTTTATTACCTATGCTCGTTTGAGGTCTGACTGCCGTCTGACCTTTTCCCCCGTCAGACAATAGTCAGACAGAGTTTTTATTACCTATGCTCGTTTGAGGTCTAACTGCCGTCTGACCTCATTTTACACAGTTTAGAAAAGCGTAGTACGGCTCGTTATTGATAATACGCTGCAAGTACAAGGCAGCTTCTCGAATGTGATAATCACCCCACATACTCGACTCTCCATACGGAATTTTACTACCTTCTGGTACATAATCCCAACCGTTGGGGCGGTGATAAATCGAATGTAGCAATAGTCCTTGGTGCTGAGGGTCGGTGCTGAGGTAAGGCGCTTGCAATAACGTATCCATCACCGTGAGTCCTGCTTGCCAATAACGTTGTCCGTCGGCAGCTTCA
>JBDHXS010000308.1:0-8084 GCA_039810845.1 Runella sp.
ATGGTGTTTAAGGCTAACTCAACCCCTTTGTTGTACATTGAGCCTACATTTCTACGGATGGTACCATAACCACTGGTCGTGGGAACGGGTGCATCCAAAAGCATATCAGTAGTGAGGCGGTAGTAATAGTCCGCTTCAAGCGTTATTCTTCCTCCAAACAACCCCAACTCAATACCTGCATCGGTTTGGGCGGTTTTTTCCCAACGCAAATCGGGGTTGGCCAAGCGAGCAATGCCCGTACCAGCTACTCGCCCATCGTTATATACAGTGGCGTAGTTTGAACTCAACAACGAAAGCGATGAGTAAGGCGGAATTTCAGAGTTTCCTGTCAAGCCATAGCTTGTTCTAATTTTGAGGTTAGAAATAATCGAGTTGCCTTTCAAGAAGTCTTCTTCCGAAACCCGCCATGCCAACGCTCCCGAGGGGAAAAAGGAAAACTTGTGATTATCTCCAAACTTAGACGAACCGTCGGCGCGGCCTGTAAGGGTTACTAAGTATTTGTTGGACAATGTATAATTAACACGGCCAAAGTAAGAGTTAAAGGCAAAACGTGAAGCCCCTGAACTAACGGCAGGATTGGTAGCCCCTGCACCTAAGTTGTTAAAACCAAAGTAGTCAGTGGCAAAGTTGTTTACGCTGGCGCCGATACCAAACGTATTGGTTTCCTGCCACGAAAGACCCGCTAAGGCATTGATAGAGTGCTTATCACCGATTTGCTTGTTGTAGGTCAAGTAGTTTTCCAATGACCAAAAAGTTTCCTTGTTATTACTGGCTGAAGCATTACCGTTACCACCGATATTAAGCGTTCGGGTTTGTGATTGATTTACTTCTTGGGTTTGTACATTGACACCCAATACCGTACGCATCTCCAAACCTTTGACGATGTTGATATTAGAGTACAAGCTACCCAATGTTGTTTGGTTGTTTACAATGTACTTACGACCTTCCAAACGGTGAACAGAACTAAAAGTACCTTCGGCAAGTGGGTAATCGCGGTTATTGGCATAAGTACCATCTTCGTATCTTACTGGCAAAAATGGGAAGTCCTCAACTATCTGACGTGCTACGGCATCGTTGATGTCCACGATATTTTCTGATTGGTTGTTATAAGAAAGTGTACCGCCTATTTTCAGCCATTTTTTCACTTGGTCATCAATCGTAAAACGGGCAGAGTACCGCTTCATGTAAGATTGTTTCAATAAACCTTGGTCATCGCGGTAACCCAACGAAAGGTTGTACTGAGTGCGCTCATTACCACCGCTAAAACCCAATTGGTGGTTTTGTGATAGCTTGTTTTGAGTAGTTTCTTTAAACCAATCGGTATCATACTTATTGGTACCATCTGCGTTCCATACACGTGGGTCCACTCTGCGCAATTTTGGATTGAGGTTTGCAAATTTACCAGCCGCCCAGCCAACGGGGTCGTATTTGGCCATGTTGGCCCAAGCTAAGTCTTCTACGGCCATGTATTCTTTGGCATTCAATACTCGTGGTCTATTGGGGCCGATGGTATTTACACTAAAATCTGCGTTATAGGTTACTGTACCTTCGCCTGCTTTTCCTTTTTTGGTGGTTACAAGGATAACCCCATTAGCTCCCCTTGCTCCGTAGATAGCCGTAGAAGAGGCATCTTTCAGTACTTCTACCGACACGATGTCGTTGGGGTTGATGTAGTCAATGGCCGAAGTAAACTGTGTTTGGTTTCCTTGGGGCATCATTACGCCATCTACTACGTACAACGGGTTGTTGGAGGAGTTGATAGAACTAAATCCACGTACCCGAATAGTGGTTCTACCTCCTGGACGGCCAGAGTTGGTATTTACTTGTACGCCAGCCATTCTCCCAGATAGTTGTTGTGCAAGTGAGGGAGCAGGACGTTCCATTAATTGCTCTGCTTTAACGGTACCTACAGCACCTGTTAAATCTGTTTTTTTAAGGGTACCGTATCCAATAACTACAATTTCTTCCAATACTTTGCTATCAGCTCTCAGTGTAAGGTTGAGAGCAGTCTGAGTACCAACAACAATTTCCTGCGGTATATAACCTACAAATGAGAAAATGAGTGTGGCTTTGTCTGGAACTTCTATTCGGTATTGGCCATTCCCATCAGTGACAGTACCTCTTTGGGTACCTTTCAAAACAATGCTAACGCCTGGTAAGGGAGAATTGGTTTCATCCACGATCTTACCAGTAATGGTTTTGTCAACTACTTTTTCTTCTAACTGAAGAGACGAAGACTTTTCGAGATTGTCTCGATCCGGGGCAGCATAAGTAATACTGGAACAGCAAATAGCCAAAACGGCTTGGGACATCGCCAGCCCAATCACTTTAGACCACGGCTTGCGCGGGTGTAGAGTTTTTAGCATAGAAACTTGCCTTTTACAGGCTTTTTAGGTGTAAGAGAAAGATTGAAGAGAAACAGAAATACCAGAAATGGTTTTAATGTCAAAAGTACTCAGATAATATCAGTTACTTATCTATTTGTAAATAAAATATTCTTTAAGAAATTATTAATTTAATTTATTTAATATATACAGTCTCTTTAACAAAGAATTATAGAGACTTTTAGACGACTAAATTTCTTTTTGTTAGCGTAAATACCTCTACTATTTATTTAAACTCGCTATAATCTTGGGGGTAGGTATTTATCATAATCACTAGTATTGATATCATAAAAACCAATGTCGCCAGCAAAAAAAGGAGCGATGCCTCGAAAGACACCGCTCCTTTTCCTTTTTTATTTGTAAAGCGAGTTGGAATTATTTTCCTCCTTCAAACAATTGGAAGAACTGATCCAACTTTGGTAAAATAACAATCTCAGTACGACGGTTTGTGCTACGGCTCTGGGGGTCGGAATTGGCGACTTTAGGTACATATTCGCCACGGCCACCAGCTGTCATACGCTCAGGCGCTACACCGTATTTCTTTTGAAGCGTACGTACTACTGAAGTAGCACGTTTAGCACTCAAATCCCAGTTGTCTTCCAAAACAGAGGCACTATTGTAAGGCATATTGTCGGTATGACCTTCTACTAAGATGTCGAAATCTTTGCGATCATTTACTACTTTAGCAATTTTGCTCAATACTGTTTCTGCTTGTGATGTGATATCGTAGCTACCGTATTTGAATAGCATTTTATCAGAAAGCGATATATATACTACTCCCTTTTTCACTTCAATGTTTACGTCTTGGTCATTCACATTGTCTAATGAACGTTTTAGACTCATCACCAAAGCCAAGTTGAGTGAGTCTTTACGGCGCAAGTTGGAGTTCAAATCTTGAATATAAGAACTTTGACGATTAAGAGCATCTAACGATTTTTTGATGCTTTCGGCTCCGTCTTTGCTAACAATTGATAAATCAGAGAGGCGATCGAGAAGATTAGTATTTGTACGTTTCAAATATGCCAACTCATCTTCAAGAGCTTTCAATTTTGCACGTTCGTTGGTAATATCACCATCTTTCAGCTTGATTTGATTTCTTAAATCGCTAATATCATTGTTGAGTTTAGCGGTCAAAGCATCACAGTCGGCTTTATTTTTATCCAGTAAAGCCTGAAGTTCAGCTTTATCTTTGTTTAATTGAGCCAACTGTTTTTTGTTGCATGAAGCAAATAGAAGTACCGATAAGGCGAATATTACAATTTTTCTCATTTTTTATGAGGTTAAAAGTGGATGTTTATAGTTAGGTTTTCGTTACAAACTTAAAGTGTTTGTATTGATTTCTTACTATATAAACTGATTTCTTGCCTTTTTTTACCACTCATTTTACAATTTTTTTTAGAAATACCTCATAAAAGGGGGCAGAACCCATAAAATCTTGTTAGGCTAAAGTATGTAAAGTGTTCTACTATTTGCAAACTTATATCGGTATACTTGAAGAAATATATACCGAGCCAATACTATCTTATTCCTCTAAACCTTTAAAGAAGTAGGCAAAGATGGTTTGAAATCTCGGTAGATTTCCGAAAAAATACCTATTTTTACGCCCGTTTTCAACCCCCAAATCCAGAATTTTACACATACAATGAGACAAATACTTTTCCGTGAAGCTTTGCGCGAGGCCCTTTCTGAAGAAATGCGCCGTGATGCCAGCGTGTTCTTAATGGGTGAAGAGGTGGCCGAATACAACGGTGCGTATAAAGTCAGCCAAGGAATGTTGGATGAATTTGGCCCAGAGCGTGTGATAGATACTCCCATTGCCGAGTTAGGTTTTGCAGGCATTGCCGTAGGAGCAGGTATCAATGGCTTACGCCCGATTGTTGAGTTTATGACATTCAACTTCTCACTTGTGGCTATTGATCAAGTGATTAACTCAGCAGCCAAAATCCTCTCTATGTCGGGAGGACAGTATGGTTGTCCGATTGTATTTCGTGGCCCAACAGGTAACGCAGGGCAATTAGGAGCTCAGCACTCACAAAATTTCGAAAATTGGTATGCCAACACACCTGGTTTGAAAGTAGTGGTTCCCGCCAATCCATATGATGCTAAAGGATTACTAAAGGCATCCATACGCGACAATGACCCCGTCATTTTTATGGAGTCAGAGGTAATGTATGGTGATAAGGGCGAAGTACCCGAAGAAGAATATATCATTCCACTGGGCAAAGCCGAAGTGAAAAAAGCAGGTACAGATGTAACTATCGTTTCTTTTGGGAAAATGATTCCACGTGTGGTAAATCCAGCCATCGAAGAATTGGCTAAAATGGGAATCAATGCTGAGTTGGTAGATTTACGTACCGTTCGCCCAATTGATTATGACACAGTTATCAACTCGGTAAAGAAAACCAACCGTTGCGTAGTTGTAGAAGAAGCATGGCCTTTGTCTTCAATTGCTACCGAATTGACCTATATGATTCAGCGTAAAGCGTTTGATTATTTAGATGCTCCCGTTATTCGGGTCAATAGTATGGATGTGTCGTTGCCTTATGCACCTACACTGGTTGAGGCAGCTTTGCCCAGTGTGAAACGTACCATTGATGCGGTCAAGGCAGTGATGTATCGTAGCTAATTTTTGTCAATTACTAATATTAAAGATAACTAATGACTTTAAGCCCCTCGTGGGGCTTTTTTGTTTGGCATGATTTTTTAGTACTTTCTTATCATAAAACCCTTATTTTTGGAGTTATTCATCAAAAAATCATTTCATAACCATGAAACAATTCATAAAAGCTTTATTAGTAGTAGCCGTTTTTGATGCAGGACTGTATGCCCAAACTGCTACTGTGACTGCTGATAGTATTTTTAACAAATATTACCAAGCCACAGGTGGAAAGGCTCTCTGGGATTCTGTTCAGACCTATTCCATCAAACAAGCCTATCGAGCAGGATCGGCCAACGATTATGACTTAGATTTAAAAGGCTCATTGCCATTGCAAGCCTTGTCAAAAACCCGAACCATTATGAAACGTGATTTTATTTATGGTGTTAAGGGAACAGATGGATGGCTTAAAATCCCACTGGGAAGCCGTGACAAGGTCACTCAGTATCAAACCAGCGATTTAAGTGAAAAAGAACGTGAAAATATGCGTCGTGAATTGCGCGATTTACTCGCTCCTTTTGATGACTATGCCCAAAAAGGCTACATTGCAACCGTTGTTGGAATAGAGCAAATCAATACCAAACCCACCTATCAGGTTGAGCTCGAAGGAAAAGGTGTGAAGTATAACCTGTTTTTTGATGTGGCAAGTGGATTATTGGTAAGAGAAAAAGTAACCCTTCCCACCAACGAAATCCAGACCCGCGATCATACAAAATACGATAAATCGAAGTTTGGTTTATCATATCCCTCCGAGACTACCTTTGTGAGCAGTATTGATAAAAAAAGTGTAAAGGTCACAACAACGGCAGATTTCAACGTCAAGTTACCTGACGATTCATTTGTGAAATAAAAACAAAACCTGAAGAACTTCTAAATGAAAGCCATCAAGTTTAAGGATACACCGATTTGAGAAAATTTGGCAAGGTTATATTACTAACTCTCATTGGGTTATTGTTAGTTTTGGGAGCGATAGTAGTTTGGTTGCAAACTGCTTCTGGCCAAGACTGGCTAACTCGACGGATAGTCGCATACCTACGTCAAAAATTGAATACCCGTGTTGAAGTAGCACAAGTGCGCTTTAAATTGCCCGATTGGGTGGAGTTGCAAGGCGTTTATTTTGAAGATCAACAACGCGATACCCTGTTAGCTGGTGGTAGAATGTACGTAAACTTAGACGTACTGGGGTTATTACAAAATCGTGTTGGGATCAATGAAGTTCAATTGGAAAATATCCGACTGAAAGTTCATCGTACTTTGCCCGATACAACTTTCAATTTTGCTTATATTATTGATGCCTTCTCAAGCAGCACTCCTTCTGACACAGTAGCATCTCCGCTTGATATGCGACTCAATGCGATCCAATTAAAGAATATACAATTGGCATATCAGGATGCGCTCATTGGTACCGATGCTAATGTTTGGGTCGATGATGCTCAGTTACAATTCTCGGCGTTTAATCCTACTCTCAATCGCTATCATTTAGCCAATACCTTATTAAAAACAGGAAAAGGTTCGGTTCGAATGTATGCCCCTCTCCGTCAACCATCCAATTCCTCCGACTCGCTGGATTTGAAACTCGGGATCATTCGTCTGGAGAACTATTATTTAGCTTATACAGATGAAACCCTAAAACTGACAACCAGCGCAAAAATTGGAAAAATAGCAATAGAAGGAGAGCAGCTTTTTTTGGCCCAGCCTTTTGTTGCACTTAAAAAACTAAGCATACAAAATACAGATTTGGCTTTCCGTTCGGGGAGCTTTAATTTAGATATTACCAAGTTAAATACACAACTTGACAGTTTTAGATTTTCTCCAGATTATATTGTAGGTAAATTACAATCAGGAAGTTTTGTAGAAAAACGAGGCTTCGTATTGCGTCAGCTTCACACTGATTTTTTATATACCAATAATCAGACATCGTTGCAAAATTTACTTTTACAAACCAATGAAACCTTTCTGCAAGACCGCGCCATTTTGCGTTATCGTTCCTTGGATGATCTTTCCAAAAACATTGAAAGTGTGGAGGTAGATGTTCAATTAAAAAAGAGCCAACTGGGATTCAGAGACATATTGACTTGGATGCCTTCTTTGAAAAAAACTATCCCATTTCAGAAAAACCCTACGGCAATTGTCAAATTGAATGGATTGATAGCTGGCAAACTCAATAACTTACGCCTGAAAGATGTAGATGTGAGTACACTCGAAAACACTCGCTTACAGGTAGCTGGTCAAATTGTAGGGTTACCCAATGTCCAAAAAATTGGTTTGGATTTGACTATCAAAGAATTGAGTTCTTCCAAACGGGATTTACAGCGTATTCTGCCCGAAAATACTTTGCCAGATTCTATAGAAATACCTATCATACTCCATTTGGCAGGAACGGTGAAGGGAAACTTAGATAATCTCAACTTGAATACCCAATTAACTTCCGATTTGGGCGGAGCAACGTTTGCAGGAAATCTAAAGAATTTTGTCAAAGCTAAAAATCAAAGCTATGATGGCACACTGTCGCTACAAGATTTCGATGCAGGCAAATTCTTAAAACAGCCATCTACCGAATTGGGCAAGCTTTCATTGACAGCCACCATAACAGGACAAGGTATTGATCCTAAAACACTACAAGCTCAACTAACAGGAAAAATACAACGAGCAAATATTCGCGGATATTTGTACCAAAACCTTGATTTAAAAGGAAGTCTTCAACAACAGTTGGCGGAGATTGAGGCCATCATAGCAGACCCTAACGCCACTCTACGCCTAATAGCTAAGGCAGACTTACACTCAGAATATCCTGTTTTTTCTGCCAATTTAGCTGTTGATGAACTTCACCTAAAACCCCTCAATCTATATGCGGAGGATTTGGGTATTCGAGGTAAATTTCAGGCAAATTTTGCCTCTACCGACCCCGAAGACCCACGAGGAATATTGGTAATCAATGAGGGTATTTTGCTGCAAAACGAGAAAGCGATTCCTTTACAAAACGTAATGCTTCAGCTCGACAATCAGAATAGTGAGCGATTGGCTGTGATAGATGCACCTTTTTT
>JBDHXS010000309.1:0-8068 GCA_039810845.1 Runella sp.
GTAACTTTCTCCTTTCAAAACCGTACCGTCCACGGGAATCTTTTCGCCTGGGCGTACCAAAATCTGAAAGTCTGGTTTTACTTCTTTCAAAGGCATATCGTGTATCATTTCCCCGTGTATCACGTGGGCTTCGGCAGGAATCATTTGAATGAGAAGTTCGAGAGCTTTGGAAGCATTTGCCACGGAACGCATTTCGAGCCAATGTCCCAATAACATAATCACAATCAGCGTGGCTAACTCCCAAAAGAAATCCATGCCCTGAAAGCCGAAAACAGTGGCTACGCTATACACAAAAGCAATGGTAATGGCCATGGCAATGAGGGTCATCATGCCAGGACGATGGCTTTTGAGTTCATCCATACACCCTTCTAAAAAAGGTTTGCCACCATACCCAAACAAAACCGACGAGAGTGCCAAGAGCAGGTATTTTCTTCCCACGAAATCTAATTCAAAACCCAACCAATGTTGAATCATGTCAGACAGCACCAAAATCGGGATTGTCAATCCTAAACTTACGTAGAACCGCTGTTTAAAATCTTCAATCATGGCTGAATGGTTATGTCCCATTTCGCCATGTTTCGGATTACTCTCATGCCCGGCGTTACTACTATGTTCGTGATGACCCGTGAGGTTTTCAGGCTTATCATTGGTCGAGTGATGATGTTGATGTTCCATATTGTCAGCGTTTTGAAAGAGGTGAGGGACTTACTATCTTCTTTTTACGACTTAACCAAAACAACCAAAATCCCGAAAAGACCGTTACAAGTCCTAAAACAGAAAAGGTTCTTAATATCCAATTGCCAAAGTGGTCACGGGTTTGGTAGTCCATCGTATGGAGCATCCACAAAACATCGAAAACCCGCCATTTGTTGTTTCTAAATTTCTGGACAGTGCCTAATTGGGTGCTTACATAGACTGTTGTATTAGAGGGGTGATCAAAAGTGATAGCGTAGGCAGGTAAGGGTTCTTTTCGATACTCGTGATGTCCATTGGTAGTGGTCAGATACTCCACAGACTTTACTTTTGCCTCATCAGAAAAACTGCTTTGAGCCACTTGGGTAGCTTCGGTTCGGCTCAAAGCAGGTCTTAGTTCGCCCGAAACGGCATTGGCTAATTGTATTTTTTTGCCTCGGTCATGTTCTTTGGAGTAGGTGATTTGATAGACGGGTTCGCTCAAAACCTGAATCAAGCGGGTATCGAAAATAAAATTGACTGTATCCTTTATTTTGAGTTTTTGCAAAACATCAGACAGCGGAGCTAATTGAACATTGGCCCCAATGGGATGGATATGAACTTTTTGATGGTCACCATGGACATCATCCAAATCTGACCAACTGAAATATAGTCCGCCCAGTGTCCAAAATAAGAATTGAATTCCTAAGAATAGACCTAAATACCTGTGAGATTTCCGTACGTAGTAGTGTTTACGTTTAGCCATTTATAAAACATTAGTTAATATGTAGATTGCTTGTACTTCTTTTTGACATTACCCAAAAAATCACTGGGGTTATTATTGAATAAAAAAGGAGTGTAAATTTAGTAACAGAAACTACACCGATGATTCTCCCGAGAAAGTCATAGCGAGTTGGGTAATTTGACAATATAATGTAGATGATGAGGTTTTCAAGGAGATCGGTTATTAGCCAAAGAGTAGGGAGGCCAGTAATGATTCGATTTATTAGTTTTGATTTTTTTATTCGATAAGCTACAAACTGTGCGAAGGTTAATAGAAATACAAAAAATGAGACAGGAAATACTATATCAACTGTGTAAGTAAATCGCTGATATACTTTTAACCCTTCTTCGGAGAATGTTCCTATTTTAGTATAAACTTCATCACTTGAAAATAATGGTTTCTTATCAAATATTTCTTGCCCATTTAAGAGGCTGCTTACTTGCTTAGAACCCCAAGGAATTTCAAATAAATGGGTAATGATAAAAACAAGAATAAAAATTAAAAATGTATAAAGCAGCTTATTCTTAGACATCCTGTCAGGGGATGAACCGTCAGAATTATTGTTACTTCTTAACAGCTTATTTTCGCTAAAAATAATGCCGAATACAAATCCCAATAGAAATACAGTAGGGATATAAAATACGTGTTGCGTTGTCATAATCAGTATGTTTTGCAATCAAAAAGATACACAACAAAAGAACTACGGGCACCGAGCAGATTCATTGAGATGACAAAAACAATTTCTTTTTGCATTTCAAAAATTGATTTAGACGTGATGCTATTGTTTGAGTTTCCTAAATGATGAATGGGTCAATTCAATTTTCCATCCATCAGACGTTTTTATGAGGATTGAAGTGGCTACGCCCTGACTTTTTATCACGCTACTGCCTTTTGCCAAAACAATTGTATAGAGGTAGGTTTCAGTAGCGAATGCCCTGAGGTTACACACCGTTACATCTACGTTATAGTCGCTGAAAGTAAAGGTTTTAAATACCTGCAATTCGGGTCCTAAATGATGGGTCAGATAATTTTGAATTGATTCTTCATCTTTTGCCTGTTCAAACACCCTTGCATTTTTTATAAAAAGCTTCGGAATACCGGTTGTATCTAAACTTTCCAAAGACTTTTTGTAGGAATTCAATACCGATTTTACTGCCTCAACTTCGGTAATTTGGGCATTTGAGGTCATACAAGCTAACGAAACAGCAAGAGAGAGTAGTATTTTTTTCATGTTGAAAGGGGGATGAACGATTAATATTTCAATAGCAGAAGCCACTTCTGGTACGGGTGGCTTCTGCTGTATTTAAGGCACATTTCATTAAAGCGTTTCTTTAACTTTGCCGCATTTGAGCATCGCATCGCCAAAGTACGGATTGGCGATTTCTTTTTTCTCACTCAACCAATAGCCGCCTTTGTTGTCGTTTGCCATGGGGCAAAAATCATAGTAAACAGGACTGTCAGATTTGGTAGTTTTGGCAGCAGCATAGACAGCTGCTGTGAGGGGGCCTAATAGTCCCCGTTGGGTATCAATGCTTGACGCTTTGGCAATGGCATCAGCAGATTTTTGTGCATCAGCCCCTACTATCTTTCCCGCTTTCTTCAAAGCAGCCGATAGTACTTTGGCTTCGGAAGCAGCGGCTTTGGCATCAGAGGCTACCAGAGCATTCTTGACTTTAAAATAAGCCGTCAGTACGGGAGTAACACCCATTGCTGCCATATTGTGTCCTTCATGTTGAGCAAAAGTTACGCCCGAAATCAAAAGAGCAAATGCGAAAACGATTGTTTTTTTCATTGTTTTGAATTGTTTGATTGTAAAAAAATAATTGATTGAAAGTGAAATAGTTAACATACAGTTTTTGCGATTTTTTCCATGATGTGGTGACTATCACCAAACCGACAAAGGGCATCGCAGTTTTTTCTAAGTTCAGAAAACAAAATGTATTTGATAGAAACGTTGTTGCTTTTGACCGATGGACGGGCCAATTGCAAGCAAACGTCTTTTTCTCGATGGTCTGGTACGACTAAATAGAACGTTTCGTCACCGTCAGCTATGCTATATGACAAATCACTCAGACGTAGAATCCCAGAATAAATAGAGGTGCTTTTTTCTACCTCGAAAGCTGCCAGTACATTGTCTGTGCCTTTCTCGAACCAAAGCACGTCAATTAGTCGGATGGTGTTTCGGGTTTCGGAATCACACTTAATAGACGGGAAAGTAGCTTGGCATAAAAACGAAAACTTGTGTCCGTCGTAGCTTCTTGATTGGTCATTCGTGGCAGGAAAAGCGTCGTAACCCAGTGCTTGACCGATTTTCAATAGATGATACTGCATTTCGGTATGCAGGTTATCGTCCTGACGCTCGGCTTGGACTTCACGGTGGCGTTTTTCAATGAGTTTTTCCAGCTTCTGCCGTTCTTCGGCAGAGAGGTATTCGTCATTGCCTAATATCATTTTTTGTGTACCAATCTCAAAAAGCAATCCAGCCAAAGCTCCTAAGTCAGACGAAAGTTCATTGCGGTGTTCTTGGTTAGTTTTGAATATGACTTCTCGCATTTTCAAGAACTCTGCCCACGAGCCCAATTTTTTCTTGTCTTTAAACAAGTAATTGAAGCCGTTCAAAATAGCCGTATTGAACGGTGGAATCAGCGTGGGATGAAGGAAATACAGGATATTGGCCACAGAAGGCCCCAAGCCTTTGATTTTGAGTTCATCCAAGCGAATGATTTCTCGAAGCAGCTGTTCTTCTTTGGTGGCGTTGAGGCAGTTTTCCAGAAACTGCCCAAAGGCTTTTTTGTGGTCTTGGTTTTCGTAAATGTCTGGTATTCTGAGCTTGGGCTTCCAATAAAACGGGTGAGAAGCTCCCTCAAAAACCTGTTTTTGTTCGGTAATACAGTTCAATACAAATTCGAGTGATGACCCTCTGAAATCGTTAGGAAACTTGCCCTGTTTGATGTCGGCCACGATTTGCTGTACCCCCCGCCGAATGGAACGAAAGGCTTTTAGACGCTCTTCGTTGTTGATAAACCAGGTGTTATACACCGATTCTTGGTCGGACTTGTATTGACTGATGATATGGCTCAGGTTGGTGTTCATCAACAACAAGTTTTGTTTTGTTGAATAGGCGGACAGGGCGTATCTCCATAACTGCAATACACGCAGCAATCACCATGTTTTGGCCTCAAAACCGTTTTACACTGCTCACATTCGTAAAAGAATTGGCAAGCATCTGTGGGCATGGTTTCTGTTTTTTTATGACCACAGTTTGGGCAGGTAATTTCAGATTGCAAAATGATCGCTGTCATTTTATTATAATTTTATGTTTGACTACTTTGTAACCTGCTGCTTGGATATTTTGTGTAATTTGGCTGACAGTTGCTTGTTTAGCGTCGAACTGTATCATTGCACGGCCATTTGTATAAGACACTTCTGACGCAACTACACTTCTAAGTTTTTGAAGTTCAGTTTTGATGTGTTGCTCGCATCCTGCACACGTCATTCCTGAAATGGTAAACTCAACCTTTTTTATCTTATTCTTTTCGCTTACAACCGCCTGATTTTTATTGTTTTGAAAAAGAAGATGTGAATAGCTGGGAAATGCTAAAAGCAAAAAAGATAGCACAGTTATTATACCCAAAAATGATTTAGAATCCCAAAAAGGTTTTTTGCTATCGTGTTCACAATCGCAAGAAGCTCGTTTTTGGGGAGTGAGTTTTTGATACCAAGCAAAGCCGAGAATCAATAAGGTTGCACCTATAAAAAAGGGTCTTGCTGGTTCAACCCAAGAAAAAGTTGAAACTATTCCACTCGTACCTGCAAAAATTGCCAGTATTGGCATGATGCAACAAAGAGAGGATGACAAAGCCGTAAGCAGGCTTAAATTTGAGAGAGAAAGTAGTGTTTTCATTTTTTAGCTCTAAATAGTTCCAATGTTCCAAATACAGTTCGGTATTTTTTTAACACCTTGGCACTTAAAAAACCCGCTCCAAGCAGGTAGGATGGCATCAGACCCGACACATTGCCACGGGTAGTTTTAAAACCGTCTAACAATTGTACACCGTAAAATAACGCCCTCATTAGGCTATTTTCGGCTTTTCCCCAATCTGCTATATACAACTCGCCATCAAACTTCAAAACCCTCTTGATTTCTTTGAAGGCATTGGCTTTCTGAATGGGAGTGAGGTGATGAAATACTAAACTCGAAATCACTCGGTCAAATGTCTCATCGGGATAAGGCAGTTTCATGCCGTCATATTGGTCAAGGCGAATAGGGTGTGGAAAATCTCGTAATTTATGCTGGGCAATTGCCAGTACTTCTGCATCTACATCCACACCCGTGATAAATGCCGAAGGGTATTTCGATTTAGTCATCATAGAAAGCGTGGCCGTTCCACACCCAAAGTCAAGGATGTGGAATTCGGTTTCGATACCCGCTTCTTTGATGAGGTCTTGTTTGAATTGCTTTTCGGGCATTGTCCATTGAATCAACGGGTCATATACTTTTGTCAACCAGTTGAATCGTAGGGCAGGGATGTAAGAGGTATCGCTCATAGATGCGCTCGTTTTTAGTGCTTATGCTCCATTGCTCCACCGTGCATTTTGTTCATGTCAGCAATAAACGCCTCTGCGATTTTGGCAGCAGTTTCGTTTTTATCAGCCCGAGCTACTTCTGCCGATTTTTTTGCTGATTCTATCGCTTCGCTGTGTTTGCCAGCTTTCATCTGGATTCGGGCTTGGGTCATCAAAAAATTAGCTTTGGCTTCTTGCGCCGTGGTTTGCTGAATCCACGCCAAAGCTTGGTTTATGTCTTTGTCGTTTTCGTAGTAATAATTAGCAGCTTGAAACAACAGCATGGGACGAGTACCTTTTTCATCTACAATTTTCTTCTTGATGTCGGCCATGATTTTTTCATCGGCAGTCGTTTGAATCGGAATTTTCACCGAGGTATTTTCCCAAGTCAAATACAGATTGGCGTTGTTTTTAGCGATGTCTTGAACTTCAATGGTAAAGGCTTCATAAAAACGATTCGTCGTTTCAGGTTTGGCCTTGAATCGTACCAAGTCTTTTGCTTGGTTGTACCCACCTGTACCGTGCATGGTCGTATCACGATTCAGCACAATCGTCCATTCATCCGCAGCGGGGATTGAGAAAAGCGAATAGTTTCCTGCGGGTACTTTTTGGCCACCAATGGTAATGTCTTCACTAAATTTAATGGTTGAACAATCGCCTGCACCTGTTCGCCAGAGTTCACCATTATAGGGGACTAAACCGCCCATGATTTTGCGTCCACGAGCCAAGGGACGTTCGTATTTAACTGTAATTCGAGCAAACCCCACTTGTTGTGTAAAATGTGCTTCGGGGCTGGCTGGGGGAAAGTTTAATTGGGCATTTGCCGAAAGGCTTGCTGCTAAAAGTGCGAGAATAAGTGGTTTTTTCATTGGGCCAAGTTGTTTATATAAGTGATGATTAGATTTTTTTCTTCTGAGGTAAGTAGGGATTTTTTATGAACCATACTATAAAATGGCAGAGGCATTTTGTTTTGCTCTATTTGGTTCTTCATTGACTTCAACTTACTGATTTGTTTTCTTTCTGAGTAAGTCCCAAATTCACTGAAATTCAATTTCTTTTTACCCTCTTTGATGTGCTTATTTAATAGCCAACCCAGCGGTTGGATGGATGAATACCACGGATATTCGGTGTTGTTGCTGTGGCAATCGTAGCAAGCTCTTCTAAGAATATTACCTATTTGAGTTGGCACTTCGTGGGTTTTAATAAAATCGGTAGCCATAACATGATTATCATTATTGGAGTCAGGTCGTATGAACTGTATTCCTACCAAAATGATAAATAGCCATACTACTATTTTCTTAGAAGTCTTCACGTGTATGGCTACTTTATTTCTTCTTGCACTTTCCCACAAGACGACATATCTTTACCCATGTAAGGATTTTTAATTTCTTTGGTTTCGCTTAACCAAAACGCCCCGTTTTTGTTATTGTACATGGGGCAAAAGTCCTTATAGAGTGGCTTTTCGCTTCCGAATGCTTTCACCAAATCGTATATATCCCCACTTAACATCTCAAAATGTTCTCGTTGGTGGTCTATATCTTTGGCATTTTCAGCAATGTGTTCGACGTTCTCTTTGGCATCTTCTTTTACGGCATCATATACTTTCTTTTGATTAGCCGTAAATCCCGATTCATCTAAACCGCTTATCGTGGTCATCATTGCATTTGCGGCTGATTCTGCATCAATCGCATTGTCGTTTGCCAGCGCATTTTTTAAATCCAAATAGCCAGCAACGATTTTTTGTACAGATGCTTTTTCATCTGTTGTGGTTTCGGGTGTGGTCGCTGCAATAGTTTCATTAGCAACTTCTTTTTGTTCTTTCGTTTGGTTGTTGCAAGAGGATAATAAAGCCACACTGATTAAGGAGAGTGCGATTAGGGTTTTCATTTTTGTAGGTTTTGTGCCATCCTAAAATAGAAGTGTATTTTACAATACTTCGCTACGAATTAAGCAGCGATTTTAGCGTAATTAGTTAGCGTTGTTATTTTAGGATTATTTTCCTGCTGTTCGGGGCAAATACCGAACACGTTAAAAAATAAATTCAAA